>JAACEL010000046.1 GCA_011682535.1 Nitrospiraceae bacterium
CGACTTCACCCTCGATGATCACCTCAATCGTGAGACTATGACCATGTAGCTGGGCAGCTTTGCCCTGCGCCTTCGGGTTGCTGTGGGCGGACTCGACGTAGAATTCTTTGACCAATTCGACACGCATCTACACGCCTCGCTGGCCGGGGGGCCAAATGTATTTGTGAAGTTGCAACTGAAACCGCACGTCGAGCTCGTCGGCCAGTATCCACTCGGCGAGCGCGCGCGGGGCCAACGCGCCCCCGGCCACCGAAAAGAGCACGGCGTGGCAGCATTGGGTGAGGCCGAGGCGTTCGACGATGTCCTTGCTCCATTCGTAGTCACCGCGATCCCCGATCACGAACTTCACCTCGTCGCGGTCCGTCAGGGCGTCTACGTTCGCCCAGTCGTTGCGATCGGCCATGCCGCTTCCCGGACACTTCAGGTCCATGATCCGGATGGCCGCCCGGGGCAGGGCTTGGACTGGCAGGGCGCCGCTGGTTTCGACGAGGACGGTGTAGCCCGCGTCGAGCAGGCGCTGGGCCAAGGCGGGGCAGGCGTCTTGGAGCAACGGTTCACCGCCCGTAATCTCGACAAGGCGGCAGGGCCACTGTGCGCATTGCTCGACGATGGCGGAGATCGACATCGCCTCACCGCCTTCCCGCGCATAGGGCGTGTCGCAGTAACTGCATCGCAGATGACAACCCGCCAGGCGCACGAAGACACAAGGACGGCCTGCCCAGGTGGATTCGCCCTGAATGCTGAAGAAGACCTCCGCCACGCGCAGGATGGAGTCTCCCGGTGTTGTCACTGATGCCGCCATCCTGCAATTATACCGGGTACGTACACTGGGGGCACGTCTATTCAGGTGCGGAGAAGGGGCGGCACGATGGAAGAACGGCGGGGCGCCTAGCCCGCATCGCCCACCAAACGCTCTGCTGTGAGCGCGCATCTGCCGTCATCTCAAGCCGTTCTCTTGTTCGCCGAACTCGGCGTGTTTCAACACGCTCTTGCCCGGCTCACCGCATGAACGTCTTGATCTGGCGGCATCTACACGCTCTCGCGGCGAGCAATGGTGAGCGATGCGGGCTAGCCAAAGATCGCCCTAAAGTAGTTCTTGTTATCCAGCAGCCGCAACTCCATGTCGACGAAGGCGCGCTTCTCGTCGTCGGAGATGTTCCGGCCGGTGGGGTAGGTAAAGTCATGGGGCTTCGAATCGTGCTCTTCGTGCAACGCTTCCGGGGTGCGCATGGGGGTCTGAACCGATGCGCCATCGTCTTCGGCCATATCCGCCGCATCCGACACTGCGGACATGCCGGACTTGTCGGTCTCCTCGTTGATCAAGTCGGTGACGCGATCCTGCAAGAAGGTGGTGAGCACATCCATCAGGTGCTCGCGCTGCTGCTCGCTCGTACCCTTCAACATGACCTGGTTGTCGAGCGGAAGGACTTGGCCACAGAACACCACTACAAGCCCCTTGCACTCGGGGCAAGGGCCTACAATGATGGCACCGACGGGAGGCAGCATGATCTGCCCTTTGGCCCCGCAGTGCGGACAAGTGACTTCAATGAGAGACAACATGGTCAGCCAACCTTTCGGTTCCATTCACAGCCAAATTGATTATATCAGGCCCGGAGGGGGGAAAGCAAGCAATGCTGGTATTTATTGGTTTAATTGGGCGCGAAGCGGGCTATGCGCGCCTCAATGCCGGCCGGACCCGCTGGGGCCGACAACCGGTTCACGACATATTACCGACTGTGGTGGCTTGTGTTACCGGGATCGCGTCCACCCCCGGGCCGCCAGCCTTCGCCGCGACGGCTTCGAGAATAGCCTTGGCCTCACCGTCGTCCGTCATCTGGCGATCATGCCATCCGGGATACGTAAGCAGAGAGACACCATATACTTGCTTGATGGACTCGACACTGATCTCGGTGGCGTCGTCGGAGATGGCTTCAAGCGAAACGGTATACTTGACGCGCTGAGGCACGAGGAAGAGATTGCGGCGCATCGGGGAGAAGGCCACGAAGACCCCACGGGTGTCTCGTGTATAGATCTCGTATTCGTGCTCCCTCAAGACGGTCTTGGTCATCTGCCAAGCATCCTGGAATGGGGCGTTGACGGTGGCGGTGTCGAAGAGTGCAAACCCCTCGGTGGTACGGGCGTCGCGCACACAGCCCCCCATGGCGAGAACTGCGCCCACTAACACAGCTAGCGCCAAGCATTTATGTGTATTCATGGAAGCGCCTTCCTTTGAGTTTCACGGTGATTCTAGCACAGGCCTTTGCGGCAATCAAGACGTTTGACGGCCTATTCCCGCTCTGTTACACTCGCCCTCTGGGAGCCCGAACGACGGGTTGCTCCGCGTACTACAGAGGAGACTGAGACGGTGCCGGATGAGTTCACGGCCGGAGCAGGCGCTTCGGTGCTGCTGGTAGAACGCGACGGAACGGCCGGGGGGCGGATCCGTATGTATCTCGTGGAACGCGGTTACGCGGTGGAGTGGGTGGACGACGGCGAGAAGGCGATTAACCTGCTCGACAGCCACTCGTTCGATGGACTGGTCACCGAGTTGAACGCCCCACGGGTCGAAGGGATGCGCCTGATGGCGGTGGCCCGTGGGCGCAATCGTGAAGTGTGCGCAGTCGTCATCGCGGAGCACTCGGACATCGAACTGGCAACGGAGGCGATGCGTCAGGGGGCGTATGATTTTCAGACGAAACCGGTGAACCTGGCGAAACTCGACGCCGTGTTGCAGCGCGGCCTAGACCACCAGCGCTTGGTGCGTAAACAGCACGAACTGCGGCGGCGGCTGGACGAGCACTACGGTCTGGGCAACCTGGTGGGGAACTCGCGTCCGATGGTGCGCGTGTACGACGCCGTCCGCCAGGCGGCGCACGTCGGCACGCCCGTGTTGATCGCCGGCGAATCGGGCACCGGGAAGGACCTCGTTGCCCAGGCGATCCACAACAACAGCCGGCGCCGTGACGAGGCCTTTGTGAAGGTGCAGTGCGGGGGTCTTCCCGAGAGCCGCGTGACGGCGGACCTGTTCGGCTGCGTAGCCGGGGCACTGCCGGGCACGCCGCAGGCGCAGCCCGGGCGGATCGAGTTAGCGGACGGGGGCACACTGTTCCTGGACGACGTGGGCGCGTTGACGCCCTCTCAGCAGGCGGCCGCACTCGAGTTACTCCTGCATCAGCGTTTCCAACGCATCGGCGGCAAGCGCAACATCCGAGTGGACGTGCGGGTGATCGCGGCGGCGGGGCGTCCGTTGGCGGCGGGCGCGTTCAACGCAGAATTGCTGTCGGCCCTCAGCGCAATTGCCATCGAGACGCCCCCCCTGCGCGAGCGGCGCGAGGACATCGCGCCGCTGGTTCAGTATTTCTTGCGCGAGGCGTCGCGGGAGAGCGGCCTGCCCATGACGAGTATCACGCGCAACGGACTCGACCTGTTGACGCGTTACGAATGGCCGGGCAACGTGCGCGAACTGAGAAACGTGGTCGAAGGGATGGCGCTTACGGTGCGGGGACAGCGGCCGCTGGGGGTGAACGACGTGCCGGCCTACCTGCGTCAGGACACGCGTTCGGAAGATGCGGAGATCCGGATCCCGGTGGGGGCGCCGATGCATATGGTAGAGCGGGCGGTGATCGAAGAGACGATCAAGGCGACGGGCTACAACCGCGAACGGTGCGCGGAGCGCCTAGGGATCGGGGTGCGGACGCTGTATCGGAAGCTGAAGGAGTATGGCATCGGCTGACGTGGGAACCGGAAGCAAATCGAGCGGCGCCTCGGATGACGCTCGAGTGCACCGCCCAAAGACAACAACCGCACTTACGCGGTCTCATCCTCGTCGTCGCTGGTCTTGTCTTCCTCTTCCTTACTCGGGCCCTTGACGCTGGCTTTGAATTCGGATATCGCGCCGCCTAGAGCCTTGCCAACGCCGGGCAGCTTGCTACCCCCGAACAGCATCAACACGATCAGGAAGACGATAATAAGCTCTGTGGTTCCAATGCCGTACATGTGTTCTCTCCTCGAGCGCGACAAGAAGCGCTCACCTCTATATTCTAGTGCAATTCGACGCCCCAAGCAACCTCGACGTGACACCTCGACGTGAGGCCCCGACAGCGCGTAGCACTATTCCGTTGACGCTCCGACCTGAGATACATACAATGGCCCGACCGGGACGGGGTGGCCGGAACCAACGAGGAGACGTGCAATCGTGAAAGTCCTTGGCATATCGGGCAGTCCCCGAAGCGACGCAACCACGGCGAAGCTGGTCCGCGAGGTGCTGGGTGCGGTGGAATGCGAGACGGAGTTCATCTCGCTGGCGGGCAAGCGGATCGGGTCGTGCATCGCCTGTCTGGGCTGCGTCGAGACGAACATCTGCGTGCTGAACGACGACATGAAAGCCTTGCGCCAGAAGATCGTCGACGCCGACGCGTACGTGATCGGCGCGGCCAACTACTATTCCACGCTGAACGCACTCGCCCATTGTTTCCTGGAGCGCTTCTATCAATTCCGGCATCGCGAGGGGAAAGCCGTGGCGGGCAAGCTGGGCGTGGCGGTGGGTGTCGGCGGCAGTACAGGGGATGCCGTCGTCCAGAGTATCCGCACGTTTTTCGAGTACAACCAGATCGAGTGCGTGGGCGAGGTGACGGCACAGGGCCCGGCGTGCTGCTTCACGTGCGGATATGGAGAGACGTGCAAGGTGGGGGCGATTCACAACTTCTTCGGCCCAGGGACAAAGATCACACCGGAAATCACACCCGACCTGTCGAAGCAACCGGAGAAGATCGAAGAGGCCCACGTGTTGGGCCGGAACCTAAGCGATCGTCTGAAGCGGTTTGCCGCGGCCACATAGCCGTCGTTCATGAACAGGATGCCCATGCCGCCTCGGGCTAGCGGATTCGCTTCAGATAACCCTTCGGGTTCCAGGTAATGAACCAGGATTCGCGGGTGCGGTCGATCTCGAAGGCGTCGGTTTCGGTGATGAATTGCTCGACCGCCTCGTAGGGGCCGGGACGGGGGCCGATGTCGACGCCGTGGTGGCAGTTGGAGTCCTCGACGATGAGATAGCTTCCGCGGGTGACAAGCGGGCTGTAGGTGCGCAGCACGTTGAGGGTGTTCTCGTACGTGTGGGAACTGTCCTCGATCACCAGCACCGTTTCGCCTTCCGCGATGCTGCCCTGCACCTGGGGGAACGATTCGCAGGCGTCGCCGTCGATAAAGGCGATCCGGGGATGGTCGCGAATGAACTGGGGGACGGTTTGGTGTTGATGGTCGACGCCGATGAGGCGGCCGTGGCCCATGTTGTCGAGGATGTGGGCGAGGGCGAGCGCACCGCCGCCGTAGGCATTGCCAATCTCGACGGTGACGTCGGGCTTCACTTCGAAGATGATCTCGCGGTACACCCAGAAGTCCATCGGATTCTTGATTGCAACGACACCGAAGTAGGTCGTGCGATTCGCCATGCGTTTCTGGATGAATTCCATGACGGTCTTGACGGGCATATTCAGATTGTGCTCCATCGCGGGGGCCTCCATGAGGTCTTCCTCGGGGGGCTTCTCGATGGATTCGAGTTCGGTGACGATCGCCATGGGTTGGCCGCAACACGCGATGGCGCCCTCCCCGCCGCGGCGTACGATCACGGAGCTGCCGCAGCGGGTGCATCCATACACTTCCATGCGTTGGCTCATAGCTTCCCTCTCGTTCGCACGCATGACGTCGTTACGAAGATGCTACATCTTCGAAGACGCGCTTCAACTTCGGATAGTGTGCCTCGTGGGCGTAGGTTTCCGCGACGGACTGGCGCGCGGCGCGCCCCATCGTCTCGCGCAGTTCGGCGTCGGTGATGAGTCGTTCGAGTTTCTCGTACCATTCCTCGGGCGATTGGGCGAGGAATCCCGTGACGCCATCTTCGACAATGTCGGCGTTCATGCCGACAGGCGAGATGACGCACGGGGTGCCGACCGCCATGAACTCCAGCGCCTTGAACGAACACTTGCCCAACGCGCGCTTGGAATCGGTCAACGGCATCAGGCCGATGTCGGGCTGTTGAAGGTAGCCGATCTCTTCCTCAAGCGTCCAGCGCCGGTTGATCACGCGAACGCCGTCGAGTTGATAGTCGGCATTGGACGCGACCATCAGGGCGATGTCGTGCTTCTGGGCGAGCCGGCGCAACGCGTCTTCGAGGATACTCATGTAGCCGAGGTTGTCCGACAGGCCCGTCCAGCCGAGAACGACGGGCTCGCCCGGCCCTCGGCGCGGATAGGTCTTGGCGGTATGGACGCTCATGTCGACGCAGGTCGGAACGATGGTCGTCTCGCAGCCGCGGTCCGCGAGTTGCCCTTGGAGATAGGCGTTGCCGACGATACCGTGCCGGCACCAACGCGCCATCTTCCAGATCCAATCGAAATCGTGGAATCTCAGGAATGGGCTGGTGACGTAAGCGGGCCGTTCCCAGACGGCGTCGTCGATGTCGAACACCATGCGGTGGTTGAGCAGACGAATGACGTATTCGAAGACGGTGGGGCCGTAGGGAAAGACGGCGCCGCGGAAAAAGACCACGTCGGCGCCGGGGACGTGACGCAACTGGGCGAAGCGTGTGAGGAGGACGATCAGGAGATAGAGGAGCTTGGAAGCCCTTCCTCGACCGTCATAGAGACGTCGCCACCGATCGATGGACGATGGCAGACAGACTTGGCACCGGTGGCCGTCGGCTTCGAGCATCCGCGCGAACGTGACGAGGCGGTAGCGTGTCGCGGCGTTTTGCCGGGTCGCATTTCCAAACAGAACGACTCGCATGGGCTCCCGCCGGCACGGCCGGCTGCGTAGAGCGGCGCCGGAATCGCATTGGGCAACGTCACATAGCCCTCGGCGGCGCCGCACGAAGCGCTGATCGGTGCAGATTCGCCGCAGGCGAATCTGCCATGGTGCCGTGTTAGCGGCACCCCTTTTCACTGCTTCCTTTTCCCGTGAAAAGAAAGAAGACCCGTGCTTCGGGTCAGGCGCGCCCTGAACCGAGGAGCATGACCGCAAACCCGGCCGCGCGCCAATCGTCGTGATCGAGCAAATGCCGCGTGTCGAACAGGGCGCGTGTTCGCACGAGTTCCGCCACCTGGCGCGGGTCCACGTATTTGTAGTCGGCGTGGTCCGTCAACAGCAACACGCAATCGGCGTTCTCGAAACAGGCGTCGAGTCCCGCCAACTCGAACGGCGCTTGGCGAACGAAGTAGTCGTGCACCGCAACATTCACGCCTTCGGCACGCAGGCTTTCGACCACGGCCAGAGCAGGACTGCCCCGCAGATCATCGACGTTACCCTTGAAGGCCAAGCCGAGAGCGGCCACTTTCGGATGGTCGGCGCCGCCGAGGATCTCGAGGGTGCGCCGGACCACGTGCGCGGGCATGGCGTCATTGCGCAAGCGGGCGGCGTGTATCAGTGCCGCGTCCTGGGGGAACTGCTCAACCAGGAACCAGGGGTCTACTGAGATGCAGTGTCCGCCCACGCCGGGCCCGGCGCGATGCACGTTGACGCGCGGATGGCGGCTGGCCAGCTCGGCCACCTGCCAGAAGTCGATGCCGAGGCTCTCGCACAGCAGGGCGGTTTCGTTGGCGAAAGCGATGTTGACGTCGCGGAACGTGTTCTCGACGATCTTAACCATCTCGGCCGTCGTGATTTCCGTGAGGAGAATCTCGCCTTCGACGAACGCGGCGTAAAGTTCCTTGGCCAACTGCGCGCTCGTGTCGTTGTAACCGCCCACGATGCGGTCGTTGCCGATCAATTCGCTGAGGATCCGGCCCGGCAGCACGCGTTCGGGGCAATGGGCCAGGTAGAGGTCGCGGCCCAGTTCGAGTCCCGAGGTCTCCAATATGGGGGCGACGAGGTTGCGGCACGTGCCGGGCGGCGAGGTGGATTCGAGAATGACGAGGCCGCCCGGTTCGAGAAGCGGAACGATGGCCTCGGTGGCCTCGCGAACGAAGCGCATGTCGGCGGTCTTGTCGTCGTCGTTCAACGGGGTGGGGACGGCGACGATGAACACGTCGGCTTTGTCGGGCGCCGTGGCGGCACGGAGATTGCCCGAGCCGACCGCGGCGCTGACGAGTGTCTTTAGGCCGGGTTCCTCGATATGGACGTGGCCGGCGTTGACCGCATCGACGACCTGGCGATCCACGTCCACGCCGAGCACCTGGAAGCCGTTCGAGGCAAACACACTGGCCGTCGGCAGCCCGATGTAACCCAGTCCCATCACGCAGATCGTTTTCATCAGCAGCGTTTCCCAGTGTACTTCGCCGCCGGCATGCGTGTGATGGCGGCATGGAATCATTGATCATGGCGGAGTCGATTGTATCCCGCGAGAAAACGGCAACTCAAACAATAACCGGCGATTGGCGTTCCGGGGGCCTATTTGAGCAGCAACGGCACTTTGCCGTTAGGTGAGCGTTCGGGGGCGTTGCGGACCTCGAAGTCGAATTCGATGGCGGTGTTGGCGCCGTCGAATCCGGCGCGGAGTTCGCCCAAGGTCACGCGGTCGGTGGTGGGTAGGGTGACGACGATGGTGGCGACGCCGGGTTCGCGCTGGCGGACCTGGATGAAGGCCGCGCGGCTGAAGATGGCGTGGTGGCGGCCGAAAATGAGTGCGGTGAGACTGACGCGGTTGCCGTGGGCATCTTCGATGTATTCGCCGACGCGGCCGGACTCGAGCCGGAACCGGGCGAGGAGTCCGTCTTCGAATTCGGGGGCGATAAGGTCTTCGGTGTCGTAGCGGATGAAGGGCGACACGTGGTTCTCGTAGGAAGTACCGACGAGGTGGTAGTTGCCTGCGTCGTCGGGCACGGCTTCGCAGTGGCCGTAGCTGGGGAAGGGGGCGTAGACGTAGCGCTCGACTTCGTACGCGAGGACGGCCATCTCGGAGTGGCCGTACCAGGAGACGCTCGGGACGCCGAGTTCGGCTTCGACGGGGTCGCGGTAGAGGGGAGCGGGATACTCGGAGGCGAAGAGGATGGCCTTGAGGCCTTTCCGCAGACGGTCGAGGACGGCGCGGTTTTCGGCGGCGCAATGGCGCACGAACTCGTATATGGCGGACGGATAGCCGTGGATGATGCCGACTTCGCCGGCGATTTCCATGACGGCTTCCGCCTGGGCTTCGGGTGGGCTGTAGGCGTTGACGAGGTACTCGTGGTACACGGCGTTGTACTTGAGAGGGCAGTGGCCGAGGTTGCGTCCACGGAAGGTAAGCTTGAGTTCGGTGGGACGGTAGCCAACACTGTCCCAGATGGCGTGCATGTGGGCCCACTCGCGCGCGAAGGCGTGGCGGTCGAGGTAGAAGTGGAGCGGCTCGCCGGAAGATCCGCCGGTGTTGGTGAGGATGCGTCCGGGCGCGTATCCGGAGCGGTCGGCGAGATCGACGGCGCGCAGGTCGGCCTTGGTGATAACGGGAGCGCGCTCGATGTCCCCGAATCCGTTGAGTTGATCGGGCGAGAAGCCGCGCGCCTCGCAGAAGGTTCGGTAGAACTCGTTGAGGGCCCAGGCGCGTTTCACGGCCCTGCTGAAATGGCGGAAAGCTTCTTCCTTACGCGCGGCGGCGTCGAGCGTGGCGAACCGGGCGATCTCGCGTCGGGCGCCGGTGTAAACCGGTCCGAGACGCCAGGCGTAGGGGACGTGGGCTATCAGTCCGCCCACAGGCCGCGGGAGGTGTTCGACGAGACGCTTGAGTCGCAGCATGAGGCTCATGATGACGGGGCCTCCTTCGCGATCCCGGCGAGGCTGTCGAACACGGCAAGCAGCTTCTGCTCCTCCCTCTGCCAATTGTACGCCGTCTCGACGGCGCGGCGTCCGTTCCGTCCCAACGCGCGGGCGCGTTCCGAATCGCCGAGCAAGCCGGCGATGGCATCGGCGATGGACCGCGGATCGGTGGCATCCACGAGCACGCCGCAATCGGCCTCCTCGACGATGCGCTTGATCTCGACGCAGAAGTCCGGGGCGATCACAGGGCATCCTTCGCGCATGTAGTCGAAGAGCTTGTGGGGCATACCGAGGGTGTGCCCGAGTCCGATCGGCTGAAACAGAATCAAGCCGGCGCGCGACACGGCGATGTAGGCCGGTACTTCTTCGAAGGGGACCACGCCTGCGAAGTGGATGTGGTCCTCCATGCCCGCGGCGCGGACGGCTTCGCGGTACTCGGACTCACTGCCGTAGACGTAGTTGCCGAGCAACACGCATACCGCGTCGGGAACCTGTTCGACAACGATTTTCATGGCGTCAAGCAACTGATACGAACCACGAATGTCGCCGAAGATGCCCTGGTGGATGATGGTGGGGCGATCGGCATAGGCCTCGCGGATGGGTTCGGGAATCGCCGCGCACGGGGGCTGCATGTGGTTGGTGTTGAGAACGATGGTCTTCGGAACATGGAGATCTTCGTATTCCTTGCCCAGGCTTGCACGCGTCAGGATGATGTGGTCGGTGCGTCGCGCGAGAAATCGCAGCAGACGGATCGTGCACCAGCGGATCGGCGGGTGAAGCGTCTTGGGGAAGAACTTGGCGATGTGGTTGGGCGTGTATTCGTGGACGTCGAAGACCATCTTGCGCCCCGTTAGCAGCTTGACGACGAAGCCTGCCACCCATGAGTCCAACTCCGGGCACACGTAGACGTCGGCCTTCGCGCGCACGCCCTTGGCCACGAGCCGGGGGAGAGACAGCGCGCGTCCGACGAGTCCGCGAGCCTTGGGCAAGGGGTCGAAACGCACACCGTCGCGTTCGGCGAGGGGCGTGTCGCCCGGAGGGCCTATCGAGACGACATCGTGTCCCGCGTTGGCCAGGCTGATGGCGATCTTGTGGAAGACGCGTTTGTCGAAGGGCGGGTGGATCGTCTGCAGAAAGACGATCTTCATGCGGGATCCGGACTGTAGCACTTACGCATGGCTTCCTGGGCGATCCAGGTCGCGCGCCGGCCGTGTTGTGCGGTGACGCTGAGTTCCGCTTCGCCCCGGATGGCGCGCACCCAGTTCTCGATCAGTTCGAACTGGCCCTTGTGCTCGGCGCTCTGCTTGTAATCCTTTTCGCCGACGCCCGCGAACCGAATGCCGCAGTAGTTGTCAATGCAGATGACCGAGTCGTTGCCATAGATCTCGACCTGCTCTTTCGACACGCCCGGATGACCGAGCGAGCAGTAGACCACCGTAGCGGTCGAGCCGTCGGGGTAGCGGAGGATAGCGGTCAGGTTGCTCTCCGACTCCACGTTCTCGGCGTGCGTATCGGCGCGGTCGGCGCGCACCTCGACGGGATCCTGGCCCAGCAGCCAGCAGCACAGGTCGAAGAAATGCACGCCTTCGCCGACGATCCGGCCGCCGCCTTCGACCGGGTCGCAGGTCCAATGACCGGCGGGCAAGGGACCGGCGTTGCAGCGGTACAGGATCATCTTCGGTCCGGCCCATCCGTCGATCACGCGCTTGGCGTGTTGCGAGAACTTCGAGAAGCGGCGGTTGAAGCCGACGCTGAGTAAGACGCCCGCCTCTTGGACGGCGCCACACACCTGTTCGCATTCGTCCACGGTGATGGCGAGGGGTTTTTCGGTGAAGACATGCTTGCCCGCGCGGGCGGCTTCGATAGCAATGACGGGGTGTAGGTTGTGGCGCGTGGCGACGACGACGGCTTTCACGCGGTCGTCGGCAAGCACCTCGCGGTAGTCGCTGGTGCAGTAACGTGCGCCGTGTTTCTCGGCGGCGGCCTTGGCCTTTCGTCCGTCCACATCGACCACCGCTTCGAGGCTGGCCTCGGGCATCTTGGCGAGGTTGGGCAGGTGGAAGGCGCTGGCAAATCCGCCCGCGCCGATCACGGCGACGCCGACCTGCCCGGCCTGGGCCTTGGTGGCCCGCACCAGCAGCTTGCGCTCCGCCGGTACGGCGGGAGCCTCTTCTTCAAGGCCGTAGTCGATGAGCGACGAGATCGCGTTGGAACCCTTCTCCAGGATGGCGCTATAGGCTTCCTGGGCCTGGGCGACGGGGCGCACGATCGAGGTCAGGGGATGGACGCTGACTTTCTTCTCGGCCACCATCCGGAGAAACTCGCCCATGTTGCGGCCTTCAGTCCAGCGGACGTAGCCGATGGGGTAGTCGAGTCCGCGTTCCTCGTAGGCGGGGTGGTAACGGCCCGGGCCATAGGAACACGAGAGCCGGAAATCGAGTTCCTTCATGTACATCGGTTCGCGGGGCAGTTGCAGGCCCACGGCGCCGACCACGACCACGCGCCCCTTCGGGCGGCACAGGTCGAGGGCGGAATGGGTGACGGCGCTATCGCGGCTGGCCGCGCAGATGACGACGCCGTCGGCTCCGTGACCGCCGGTCCATTCGTTGACGGCGCCGGGCAGCGCGGCCGGTGCGCAGGCCGCCTCCGCGCCGAGTTCTTCGGCCAAATCACACTTGGCCTGGACGGGATCGGAACAGATGACGCGGCACCCGGCGGCGCGGAGGATCTGGAAGGCAAGTTGGCCGACGAGACCGAGCCCCATGACGACGATCGTCTCGCCAAAGGTAGTCTGGGCCTGGCGCACGCCCTGCATGGCGATGGCGCCGAGGGCGACGTAGGCCGCCTCCTCGAAGCTGACGCCGTCGGGAATTGGCGTCAGCAGTTGCTGCGGCACGACGTTGTATTCGGCGTGGCTGGCGTAACCGACGCCTGCGCAGGCCACGCGATCGCCCACCCGGAACCCGGCCAGCCCAGAGCCACACTCGACGATGACGCCGGCGCTGCTGTAGCCGGGAGCCTGCGCTTCGAACAGTTTGCTCTTGACCACTTCGAGCGTGCCGCGCAGTCCCACGCTGGCGATCTTACGCTTGACCTTCTCGATGTTGAGCGGGTTGCGGGCCTTTTTGAGGACGAACGAAGCGGTGCCGCCGCCGGACACGAAGCCAGACTCGGTACCCGAACTGATGAGGGAGTGGCTGACGCGCACGAGGGCCTGCCCGGCCGACGCAAACGGAACCGGCACCTCTTCGATCCGTACCTTTCCCCCTTTGACAAGAACTTGCTTCATAGGTGCGACACCTCATCTGTGCGGGACATTCGTGGCCAGCATCGCCAAAGCCCCGGCTCAGGGGGCGGAAGCTGGAGGCAATTGTATCGCACATGCCGAAACCAGGCAAATCCCCGAACGCCGGGTGGCGTATTGTGGCGCGCCCGAAGTACCAAATGATGCCTGAGTTACGCTCAGCCACGCCGGTGCCAAATGAGTGAGGTCCATGTTCGGTGCGAGGGCGAGGCTGAGCTTGCGCGCGCGCCATGGCGGAGTTGTCCAACGATTCGGAGCAAATCAGAACCGGAATCGCCGACTCACTTCTTCGTGGCGTTCGGGGCTTTCGTTTGCGGGCGGCGTCCTATATCATTGGCGCTGGAGAAGATAGTTGGGCGGGGTGTCTGATGGGCAAGGGCAGTCTACTGGAAGCGTTGTCGCGCCAGGCCTCGGCTTCGCGGGGCGCGGCGGCGCTCAAGCGCGTGCTCGCGAACGTGCTGATTCCGCTACAGCACCGGTGGGCGCACCGTGGCGGGCCGCCTCGCAGGCTGCGGGCGACACGGCGTCCGGGGGAGGAGACCCACTATCTGTCCGCGGACGAAGCCGGCGCAACCTATCACGAAAGCTTCAGCGAACTGCTCTTCCATCGCGGCTTCGCCGAGCGGATTGAGGCCTACACTGCCCGGCTGAACGCGTTCCTCGAAGCGAGGCCCGAGCGTTTCGAGCTGCCGCGCGTAACGTTCCTGTTGAACCGTCTCCAGCGTTCTGGGGGCGTGTTGTCCGTGGCGCAGTTGCTCAACGACCTCGTCCTGATGGGGGTGAACGCGAAGCTGGTGGTACACAGTCCGCGAGGCTACGACGCGCGGATTCCACTGTTGACACCGCCCATCTTCTTCAAGAACCGCGAGGATCTACTGGAGCATTTCCCCGAGTCCGACATCGTCGTGGGGACGTTCTGGAACACGATGTATGCGGTGGCCGAGTTGTTCCTGCGCCGCGAGAATTTCGTGCCGGCGTACTTCGTGCAGGACTTCGAAGCGGACTTCCTGCCGGAGCCGGATCGCGCGATGCGGGCGTGGTGTCTGCGGACGTACACGCTCACGCCCTATTGCTTCGCCAAGACGCCCTGGTTATGCGAACGCGTGCATGAGACCGGCGGGTCGATCACGGAGGTGCCGCCCGCGGTCGACCTGGATCTGTTTCGTCCGCGCGGAGCCGCCTCGTCCGGCGAGCGAAAGAGGATTCTCGCGATGTTGCGTCCCGGAACGCCCCGGCGCGGATTCGACACGGCGATGGCCGTATTCGAACGTCTTGCGGCGGCTCGGGACGATTTCGAAGTTCATTCCTTCGGCAGTTCCAACGAAGAACTGGCCGGACACGCCATGCATTTTCCCTGCGTGAATCATGGCCCTGTTCCCAATCACCGGTTGCCGTGGCTCTACTCGCAGGCGTATTGCTTCGCGGAATTCTCGGAGTTCCACGGTTTCGGACGCACCATCGCCGAGTCGTTCGCGTGCGGTACCCCGGCCGTGGTGACGGAGAGCGGAGGCGCGGATTCGTTCTGCACGGACGGCGTCAATTGCCTGACCGCGAAGCCCGGGGACGTCGATGCGTTGGCACGGCAGCTCGGAAAACTGCTGGACGAGCCCGGATTTCGCGGGCAGTTGGCCGCCCAATGTCGCGAGAGCGTGCGTCACTTCAACCGGAAACGCTCGGCCCGCGAGACGCTGGCGTTCTTCCAGTCCATCTGGGGCCAGGCGCGTGGCCCGGAGGACGGCGGCGAGCGGTCGTTAAGCCCATTCTACGACCAGCTTCTCCGCAACGCAGACGCGGTGATGCGGGCCTACGAAGGATTGCTGGCGTCTTGGCGGTGGCGCGCGGGTTCGCGAGCCGTGCGCCTGGCCAAGAGGCTTCTGCGTAGGCCGGTGGGGAACCCCGATGCCCGGCTGCGCCAGGTGATGCTTCGCTACGCAGCGTGGCGCGAGCACGGAGACGCTGATGTCGCTCTGGAGGGCGCCGCGGCGCATACCCGCCAAATGCAGCGATTGATGGAGGAGACGTTGCACCGGGGCCGGGCGTTGCGCGCGTCCCCGCCATGGCGTGCAGGGGCGCTGCTGACGTTGCGCCGTGGGCGTTCGGGAATCGAGACGCACATCGAGCGCTTTGCCCAAGCGCATGGAGCCTGGCGCGAGGAGTGGAACCGCCTCGGACGCGGTGTGAACGGCTTGGATGGTGGCTCGCGCATCGAGTTGGACCCCGAGCGATCCCACGTGACACATTTCGTCCAGGCAACCTCGCGGAACCCCTATTACACGATGATTCCGCTGGAGCTTCAGCGCCGGGGCTGGCAACTGGATTTCACGACGGATCGCCAACGGCTGTTGGAGCGCGTGCGCCATTCCAAGGGACTGTGCGAGATCGTCCATTTCCATCAACTCGATCCGCTGTATCACTCGAAGACGGCTGACATGGAAGAGACGCGCCGCCGCGCGCAGGAGTTGGCGGCCTTTCTCCAGGCATTGCGGAGCGCGGGGGCGAAGCTGGTGTTGACGCAGCACAACCCGCTCCCCCACGACCCCGGCCTTCGCGAGGTTGATCGCGAGATAGCCGCCCAATGGCCCGGCCTGTTCGACCGCGTGGTCGTGCTGGGCGAACGCGCACGTGAAGAGCTGGCGCCGTTGGCCGGGGTGGGCAAGATCCGTGTCATCCATCACCCGGCGTACGCGGGGTACTATGGGCCCGCCGTTCCGCGGCTCGCGGCTCGTGAGCGTCTGGGGATCGAGCCGGACCGGTTCGTCTTCGGCAATCTGGGTGAATTGAAGCCCTACAAAGGGCTGGAGTTCCTCATTGACGCCTTCAAGCGGATGCCGCCGCGAGCGGCCGGCCCCAAGCCCCTCTTGATCCTCTGCGGCAACCCGGGCGATCCGGAATTCGCGGACTCCCTCCTGAGCCGAGCGGGCGATGACCTGACCATCCATGCTGAGGAGGTGCCCGAACACGAGATCCCGGTGTGGTTGGGGGCGATGGACGCGGAGGTGTTCGCGTTTCGCAGCATCTGGGCTTCCAGTTCAGTGGTACTCGCCACGTCGTACGGCGTGCCCGCCATCGTGCCGGACACAGGCTGCATGCCCGACTACGTGTCTGATGGGGACACGGGATTCCTGTACCGTCACGGGGATGCGGACGACCTGTCAGCGGCGATGTCGCGCGCGCAGGATTCGTCGGCGGGGGCGGCCCGCATGCGCGGCCTGTGCGAGGTGCGGAATAGGCGCCGCTCTGTCGAGCGCATCGCAACGGACTTCGAGGCACTCTATGGCGAACTGGCCGTGGAATAGCCGGGGCATTGGCGTGAACCGTACGGGCCAGGCGCCGGACGGATACGGCGGGCTTGGGTTTGCAGGAGAATTGGCACATAATGAAGGCAGGCGCAAGAGCACGCCCGGCGCCTGGAATACGGTGGCCTCAGGTACTGGCGGCTGAAGAGAGGTGATCATGGCGAGTTCGTCTCCGATACGTGTGCTGGTGGTGGAAGACGAGGTGGCCATACGGTGCAGTCTCATCGCCTTCCTGGAGGACTCGGGCTTTGAGGTGACCGCCGCCGGAAGTGGCGAGGAGGCGCTGGAGGTTCTGACTCGCACGCCGTGCGACGTGGGCGTGGTTGCGCTGCGTCTGCCGGGCGCTAGTGGCGAATCCATGATCCTGCAGGCGAATGGTTCGGCGCCCTCAATGCACTTCGTGCTGTTCACGGGGTCGGTCAACTACCGGATCTCGGAGGAGTTGCGCGGCATCGGCATGCGGCCGGAGCACGTTTTTCGCAAGCCGCTGCCCGACATGACCCCGCTCGTCGAAGGCATTCGAAATCTAGTAGAAAAAGCAGCGGATGACGGCACGCAGTGATGATCTCCCCGTGGCGCTCAACACCGGCGATGAGGAGGGGGTTGCGCTTCGAACCCACGAATTGCGGCAGGCGGGCGGGCCCGAGTATCAGGTGGGCGTCTTGTGAAACAGCACGAGGCCGATGACGAGAAAGACGGCGTTGGCAAGCCACGCGGCCACCCAGCCGGGCAAATGGCCGATGTGGCCGAGCCCCATTCCGACACGGAACAGCATAAGGTAGGCTAGCGCGATGCCGATGCTGACCCCGAAGCCGATGGCGAACCCGCCGCGCCGCAGGCGCAAGGCGAAGGGGATGGCCAGCCATATCATTACGAAGCACACGGCGGGCTGCGAGAACTTGGCGTGAAGGTCGGTCCAGTGTGCGGTCACCGGCATGCCGCGTTTCTCGGCGCGGCGAATGTCGGCGGCCAAGGCGCGGACGGTCTTGACGTCGGGCGTGCGCTCGAGGGCAAACAACTCGCCGGGGGCTTCGGTGAGGGGAGCCGGTTCCTGCGTAATGCGATGCACCTGTTCCTCCCAGTCCCGCCCGGTGTCGAACCGCCACCAGCGCCCGTCTTCAAGCAGCCATTGACCCGTGGCAGCGTCCCAGAAAATGCGCTTGGCCTGGATCTGTTCGACGATTTCGCCGTGGCTGGCGTGCATGAAAACG
>JAACEL010000328.1 GCA_011682535.1 Nitrospiraceae bacterium
CAGGAAGTTGTTGGCGACTTGCCGATCGCGTTCCCGCTTCCCGAACCCGTACTGCGTCAGATCGAAGAAATCCAGAGCACCTACTCAAGAAACTTCCAAGCGGGACTGGATCGGAGTTACCAGTACTTGCCCTATATCCACGCCGAATTGGCCCGGGCGGGACTGCCCATGGACCTGGCGTGGCTGGCGATGATCGAAAGCCAGTTCCACCCCACCATCAAGTCGCACGCTGGCGCGCGCGGCATGTGGCAGTTCATGCGGTCAACGGCGCGCGCCCACAATCTGAGGGTCGACTCGTATGTCGACGAACGGTGCGATTGGAAGAAGGCCACGCGGGCGGCGACCGTCTACCTGCGGTCACTGCGCGATCGATTCGACGGCGAATGGCCCCTGGCCGTTTCGGCGTACAACATGGGCGAGGGCGGTATGGAACGTGCCATTGCGCTGGCCGGCGGCGAGCGCGACCTGTGGCGGCTTATCCGCACATCGACCCGGATGCGGCGCGAGACTAAGGAGTTCTACCCCAAACTCATTGCCACCATCGTGGTCGCCCGCAGCCCTGAACGCTTCGGATTCAAGCGCAATCCCCGGCCGCCCGTGGAAACCGCCCGTGTCCACGTCAAGGGCTCCTACTCGTTGTCCGCGCTCGACAAGGCCAGCGGGCTTCCGCAGGGCACGCTGCACAAATTGAACCCCGAATTGATCCTCGGCGTGACGGTCGCGCGTGGTGAGAGTGAGATCGAGGTTCCCGCCGGCGCGGCCCCGCAGGTCATGGCGGCGCTCAGCCGCGTGCCTCAGGTCAAACTCGACGGCGTGCTCGAGGCCGACGGTACGTACAAGGTGAAGCGCGGCGACACGTTGTCGGAGATCGCGCGCAAGTATCACGTGTCGTTGAAAGAACTGATGCGCGTGAATCGTATCCGCTCCGCGCGCCATCTCCGGACCGGTAAGCGGCTGGTGATTCCCGGTTACGCGCCCACGCCCAGGACGTCCACCTCCAGCAGCTCGCGCGGATCCGGCGCCCGTTTGTCCGACTTGCGTGACGGTCGGGTCTACCTCGTCAAGAAAGGCGACACGCTGGGCAGCATTGCCAAACGGAACGATCTGGCGCTCAAGGATCTCATGGCCCTCAACGGCAAGACCAACTCGAACATCAACGTCGGCGAGAAGCTGTACGTCGCGGTCAAAACTGACCGCACTACCGCCCCCAGCACCACATCGTCCACCCATGTCGTCCGGTCCGGGGAGTACCCCGGCGGGATTGCCGAACGCTACGGCGTGCGTCTCGACGACTTCCTCGAGTGGAACAAGCTGACCCGCTCGTCGACCATCAACATTGGCGACAAGCTCATCGTGCGCGGAGGCGTAGCGGCGCCCGCATCCACTAGCGGTGAGAAGATCACGCACACCGTCGTCAAGGGTGAAAGCGCCAGCGTCATCGCCAACAAGTACGGCGCCCGCACCAGCGACTTCCTCACTTGGAACAAGCTTACGCCTCGTTCCGTGTTGCGCATCGGCCAGAAAGTCGTGGTCTACACCGGCGGTAAGACGGCGGCGAGTAAGGCGGCCGGCCCCAAGAAGACCACACACGTCGTTTCCCGTGGCGAGAACCCGACCACCATCGCCCGGCGGTACGGTGTCAAGATCAGCGATCTCTTCAAGTGGAACAACTGGAGCAAGAAGACGGTGCTCCAGATTGGCCAGAAGGTCACCGTGTACAAGAAGTAGCCCCCTGCCGTCTACGGGAAGTTGGGGTGGTCGTCTCGCGTAGCGGCCTCGGTCAGCATCCAAACGGGAGAACCGGCGGGCTGTGGGTACTGCGAGACCTCGGCATGGCCGTCGAAGAACAGGATGTTGGCCATCAACGGCAGGTGGTTGTACTCCTTGACGACGGGGATGCCATTGTTCGTGCAGACGGTGTCCCACATGACCGCGATTTCGCTCTGGGCCGTGGCACTGTTGGCGGGGTTGTTGAGGGGATCGTCGTTCCAGGTCGGGTCGACCGGCGTAAAGCCGCGTGCTTTCATGGCCACTCCTCCCTGTTGCATAGCCCCAGTATCGGCACACATACTATAGGAGACGGGGTCGCAAGATCTAAACTTCTCGAACGCCGGGGCCCCGCAGAGCGCGGACGCATTGTGGCGCCGGACGAGATTATCGGCGGGTGATGACGAAGCCGATTTGGCCTGCCTTGCGCAGGGCGAGGGAGTGGTAGGCGCGTGCGGGGCGGTAGTTGGTGGCGTGGCGTCCGGCGAGATTGGCGGCGCGGGTGAACAGGCTGCTGTAGGACATGCCGAAGACATCGAGGACGTGGAAGTCGCTGAGGAGATCGAGCCATTGATTTCCGGGCCACATGCGTTCATCGCCACGGGTTTCGCCGCGCCACTGGGCGGTGGGTACCGCGAAGATGACCTTGCCGCATACGGCAGTCTGCGCGCGCAGGGCGTCGACGATCTGCGGAGGGTCGAAGTGCTCCAACAGCCCCTGGTGATAGCATGCGCCGAAGGTGTCTGGGGCGAAGGGCAGGGTGAACATGTCTCCGATGACGTAGGCAGCTTTACCGCCGAACCGTTCGTCTTGGACGCGGTTGGCAGCGACGATCTGCCGGTCGAGGTCGAGGCCGGCCACCTGGTAGCCAATCTGGCTGAAGTAGGTAGTGAGAATGCCGGTGCCGGTGCCGATCTCGAGCAGACGGCCTTCGGGGAAATGTTCGACGACCTTCGCGATGAAGGGGGCCATGTTGGTGAGGTGCCGGTGAATCTCGGCCAGCGAATGGCTGTCCTCGTAGTAGTCCGACCACTTCCGTGGGGGTTCCGTCATCCTGTCTGCACCTTATTGGATCGATTGTGCTTCAAAAGACGCCGCTCGGAACCGGAAGGATACCGCGCCCGAGCGGATGATCGCCAGCCCGCATCGGTTACCCGAGTTCAGGACAGCTTCTTGTTGTCTTTGACGCTGATTTCCTGGATGCTGCGGCGGGCGAGAACCAGACCGAGGTAGAAGCGGGCGAGCCCGAAGATGTAGCGGACGTCTTCTAGGGAGTTGACCTTCTTGAGCAGCGTGAAGGGGTTGAGGAATCGGGTGAAGAGGCGGCGCATGGCCATGCCGCGGATGTCGTCGTGGACGGCCTGGATCTCTTCCTTGGTGAAATGCCCGGTGGCGTGGGGGCCGTGGGTGTACTTGTCGAGGTGTTCGAGACCGACTTCATAGCCCAGCCGTTCGTACATGGTGAACATTGGGGTGCCGGGGAGCGGCAGGGGAGGTCCGAAGCTCATGAAATCGATGTTGGACTTCTTGAACCAGTCTACCGTCTCCTGAATGTCTTCGCGGGTCTCGACGGGTGTGCCGATGATGAAGGTGGCGTTGATCCACATGCCCATGTTGTGGGCCATGTCGATGATTTCGGAGGCCTGGTCGAGATCCCAGCGCTTTCCGAGCCACTTGCGGTTCTTGGGCGAGGCCGATTCGATGCCGAAAGTGAGCCGGTAGCAGCCGCTGGCGCGCATGAGCTTGAGCAGCTTAGGATCGATGGTCCAGTGTCCGATGCCGCCCGGAGCCTTCCAGCGGAAATCGAGTTTGCGGTCGAGAATCATCTGGCAGATCGTTGCCAGCCGCTCAGGGTCGGTAGCGAGGTTGTCGTCTTCGAAGTCGATCTCGCGCACGCCGTGCTCGTGGTAGAGGTATTCGATTTCTTCGAGCACCTTCTCCGGACTCCTTGCGCGCCAGTTGCGCCGGCCCCAGATGTTGTGGCAGGCGCAGAACACGCAGCTTCCCATGCAGCCGCGCGATGTGAGCATGATGGTTTTGGGACGGCGCATGTTGAGCACGGGGCTGTTGAAAAAGAAGTACTTCTGCATGGGGAACATGTCCCATGCGGGCATCGGCAGTGTGTTGATGTCCTCGATGAGGGGGCGCGGGTCGTTGACGTAGATCCCGCCGTTGCGAATGCCGGCGGTACCCACGATATTCGTCAGGTCTTCCCCGGCCTGGATCTTCTGCACGAGTTCCGTGACGGTCAGTTCGCCTTCGCCCCGGACGACGATGTCGGCTTGGCCGCGCGTGAGCAAGTCTTCATAGGAGACGGTGGCGTGCGTGCCGCCCATGACGAGGGGGGCGTCGGTGACTTCGCGGATCGCATCCGTGGTCCAGGCCATATCGCGGTGATACCAGGTGAAGGCATGCGTGATGCCGACCATGCCGGGCTGGAAATCGCGGATGGTGTTTTGAAGATGGTCGCGGGCACGCTGCTCGTCCTGGTTCTCGTAGAGGCGATCGAGCAGGCCGTCGAATATTTTCACCTCGACCCCCGGCAGCGGGCGCAGTGCGGCCGCGAGGCACGCGTGGCTCGGGGAGGGAAAAACCTTGCTGCTGGTGGCGTTGAGGAACGGGGGTTGAATGAGCAAAACACGCACGGTCGCTATCCTCGCGGAGCCCGGTGAACCATCGGCGCGATTATGGCACAGGCGGTGGGAGCAATCCAGACCGGCGGCCGCGGGAGTCCTGCAAGCTCCTTGCGGCGTGCATTGGGTCAAGAGGGTCTTAAGAGAAGGGGACACCCATGCCTTACGCGAGTTTCCAGGGGGCGCGGTATTCGTATTGAAGCATCTCGTTGGCCGTGTCGTTGGCGATGACGCGCTCGTTGGCGGCGTCCCACTCGATGCGGGCCTTGGTGGCCAGGGCGATGTTGCCGAGGTGTGAGAAGGTGGTCGAGCGGTGGCCGATTTCGACGTCGGCGGTGGGGTTCTGGCGGCTCTTGACGCAGTCGAGGAAGTTGCGGATGTGTTCTACGGTGAGGTTGGCCTTTGGGGACTTGACCTCCATCGGCTCCATGCGCAGGTCGGGCTCCTGGAACTGTCCGCCGCCCGACGGGACGACCTTATAGCCGCGGTCGTCAACGTACAACGTGCCGAGCGTGCCGCGCAGTTCCATGTAGCCGCGCTGAAGGACGGGTGTGCCGGTGGCTTCGTACTGGCCGAAGATGACGAGGCAGCCGGAAGGCAACTGGTACGTGGCCTCGAGGGTGTCGGGGATGGTGCGGTCGTCTTCGACGGCGAACCGGCCGCCCAGGGCTACGATGGACTCCGGCGCTTCTTCGTCGAGCATCCAGCGGATGGCGTCGAGGAAGTGAACGCCCCAGTTGGCGATCTGTGAACTGTAGGCCTGCCACCAGCGGAACTTGTAGGGGCAGATGTTCTCGCGCCAGGGGCGCATCGGGCGCGGGCCCAGCCAAAGGTCCCAGTCGAGATCGGCGGGCGGCTCCGCATCGACGGCTTTGCCGATGCCGTTGGGCCACATGTTGTTGACGCGGTAACAGCGGGCCACGGTCACTTTACCTATGAGGCCGTTCTGGACGCGTTCGGCGAGCTCGGCGTACATCTTGCCCGAGCGGCGATGGGTGCCGACTTGGACGATGCGTTTGTTGCGGCGGGCGGCTTCGACCATACGGCGCCCTTCGTGGATGGTGACGGACAGGGGTTTCTCGACAAAGACGTCCTTGCCCGCATCGCAGGCGTCGACGGTCTGGATGGCGTGCCAGTGATCGGGGGAGGCGATGA
Organism: Nitrospiraceae bacterium; assembly: GCA_011682535.1. Lineage (GTDB taxonomy): Bacteria > Hydrogenedentota > Hydrogenedentia > Hydrogenedentales > SLHB01 > JAACEL01. The sequence continues at coordinate 5,556 of JAACEL010000328.1, forward strand.
CGACGGCGTCGACGTCGCCGCGTTGGAGAACTTCGCGGAAGTCGCGGTAGATGTCGACCCGGCCGCCGAGTTTCTCGGCCTGCTCCTTCAACGCCGGCTCATATACATCGCACAAGGCGACGACTTCGGCGTCCTTGTGCGGGGCCGTGGCGGCCAATAGCTGGCCGCCGCGATTGCCGACGCCGATGAAGGCCAGGCGGATGCGGTCGTTGGCGCCGACGGCGCTTGAACTCGCCAGGGCGGTCCCCGCCGCGACCGCGGCGGTCGTTTTCACGAATGTTCTACGGCTTACCTGGTTGGTCATGCTCCCTCTCCCTTTCCGTTGCTCTTTGTTCCTTGCGCCGCTATCATGCCCGCCCCGACGAGGGCTACGCGCCGGCCGCCTCGAGTAATGCCAGAGAACGCCGGTGCAAGGGCGGCGTGATGGCGCCATCCAGGATCGGATCCTCCGTGGCCACAAGGTGC
>JAACEL010000047.1 GCA_011682535.1 Nitrospiraceae bacterium
GGTGAGGACAAGCTTCCCGTCGTCGATATCGTCGAAGAGGAACCGTTCGACCCCAACCAGACGCAGTTGGAACTCACCCGCGTCGATCGGTATGAAATCGTTGCGCCTATCGGTGCGGGCGGTATGGGCACCGTGTACAAGGCTATCGATCGCGAACGGGATCTCACCGTGGCCATCAAGGTGCTCGATCGGCGCTACGACCTCGACAAGAAGCGGCGCAAACGCGATTATTTGGGCCGAGAGATCATGATTGCCGCCGAGTTGAACCATCCGAACATCATCCGGATGAGCAAGGAGATCATCGTCCAGGAGGACTGCAATGGCCACATGCGCCGGTGTCTGCTCATGGAACTGGTCGATGGCCCCAATCTGCGCAAATTCATCGACGACAGAGAGTTGAGCCTACGACAGATGATCGGTGTGTGCAAGAAGCTCTGCATGGGGCTCAATTTTCTCCATCAGAACAACATCGTCCACCGCGACGTCAAGCCGGAGAACTTCCTGTTGACGCGTGATCTCTCCCGCGTGAAGATCGTGGACTTCGGTCTCTCGAAGGTGGCCACGGGTTGGCGTTCGTTGTGGGACAAGGAAGGCGGTGGCACAAGGAAGTATATGTCGCCCGAGCAGCTTGCCAAGAAAAAGCTGGATGCCCGCTCCGACATCTTCTCGTTTGGCATCACGATCTATGAACTGTTTGCGGGGCGGCATCCGTGTTCGGGCAATGATACCCGCGAAGTGCTTCGCCAGCTTCGCAGCAGCCGCTACCGCTTCGAGCCTCCATCCAAATACAACAGCGAGATTCCGGCCGCGTTGGACCGCGTTATTCTCAAAGCGTTGCGCCGAAAACCCACGAGCCGCTACCAATCCATGGCCGAAATGCTGCTGGATCTGGAGCGCATCGGCGAATCCCGGATCTAAGGAGTACCGCGCGTGTCGAAACGCAAGAAGGACCTGACCCTCACAAAGATTTTTGTCGGCGTCATCGTAATCGGTGGCGGCCTGTATGCCCTGCTACACTTGGGCCGCAACTTCGTGGACCAGCATTTCGGGCCCAAAGCCATGGCCGCCGCCCAAGAAAAGATTGGCCGCGCCCGTACCCTCGCCCAGGAAGGCAGCCCCGAACAGGCCCGCGAACTGCTTCAGACCGTCATCGAGCGCATCAAGGAGCCCGCGGCTGCGCTTGACGCGCTGCTCATTCTCGTCGACATCGAGGAGCAGGCCGGCAACTCGTCCAAAGCACTCCAAGCGCTTGCCCGTGCCCATCGCGATTCCGCCGGCACCGCCAGGCACCCCGAAATCGCCGTGCGGTACGCCCGCCTTCTTGAGCAGAGCGGCCAGGACGCCCAGGCCTTGCCCATCTATGAGGAGGTGCGCGACAGTGCGCCGCCCGAGATTCGCGCTCCCGCGCTTATTGGGCTGGGCCGCCATGCCGAACGCGGCGGCGGCCTGATCGCGGCGCGCGAGGCCTATCGTCAGGCCATTGGCGACGCCGTGCCCGATTCCGCCGTCTGGGACGAGGCGGTCGACGCGCTGGGCAAGGTCAACGTGGCGTTGATCTTCTCCAACGACCCGCTTCCCGAGAGCAAAATCTACACCGTGGTCAAAGGCGACAGCATCACCGGCATCGGCAACGCACTCAATACCACCCAGGGCTTGCTCCTGCGTGCGAACCGGCTGAACGAAAAATCGACGTTGCGTATTGGTCAGCGTCTCAAGTTCACGCCCAAAGACTTCCGCATTATCATTGACCGCGCGGGATGCCGCCTCTTCCTCGTCGACAAAGACGGCCTGTTCAAGCGGTACAGCGTCGGTCTCGGCAAGCCCGGGCACGAGACCAGTCTCGGCTCGTACAAGATCGGCAACAAGGAGAAGAACCCCACCTGGCACAAGCCCGGCGTGGGACCAATTCCTCCCGGCGATCCCAAGAACGAACTGGGCACGCGTTGGATGCCCCTCGTGCCGGTTCAGGACGGGTTGCCGCGCGACCTGGGCATTCACGGAACCATCGCCCCCAAAACCATCGGCAAGTATTCCTCCTCTGGATGCATCCGGATGTACTGCGAGGATGTTGAGGAACTCTACGACCTGGTCGTGCGATCAACCCCCGTTGATATCGTCGAGAACTACACCTGGAAGGGAGCGCGTGACGTGCCGATGCCGGCCGCACGGATTCCGAACCAAACACTCTAACGTGGAGAACGCGTCTCGTGTCCGTTGACATCCCGCAGTCGCTGCTGGCCTGTTTGCACGGCCTCGCGCGCAAGGCCGCGCAGCCGATCGATTCGCTCGTCCCCGTGGACAGCTTCCCACTCTACTATCTTCTCGCGAGTGAGATGGCGCGCATGGCGGTCGGCGAAGGCGAGCCCGATCTGACGATTCTGGTCGACTCCAAGACGGCCATGCAGGTGGACGCGATTGACGGTGCGCGCGTGAGCGCGCGCCACGTGTTGGTATTTGGCGCGCTGCCGGAATCGTGGGTGGGGGCGGAGAATGTGAGCGAGGCGCCGGCGCGGACAGGCGCCGGCGAGAGCGACCTGTTTCTCGTTATCCTTTCGCGCCATCTCAGTCTGGCCCTTGTGTGTAAAGAAAGCGGCGAACGTTTCGACGGCGCGTGGAGCGCAGAGCGCGGCCACGTGATGGAAACGGCGCGTGCCCTGCTCAGCGTCCCCGGCTTCGAAACGCCGCCAGCATTCACGCTGGGCGAGGATTCCGTCGCGACCGACGACCATTCCATCACCTGCGCCATGCGGCTGATGACCGTCATCACCCGCCAGCTCGACATGCGCCGCCGCGACATCGTCAGCGAGAAGGACGACATCTCAGGCGTACTCGAGATCCTCAAGGCCATCTCGGCCAAACGCCGCGCCCACGACATCCTCTACGTCTTCGTCGAGCAGATCGCGCGGGCCGTGCAGATGGATCGTTGTTCGGTGGTTCGCGTATGGGGAGAAGACGACAAGGCCTACGTGCTGGCCTCTCACGAGGATGAGCGCGTACACGACCTCGCCATCGACCTCTCGAAGTATCCCGAGATCGCCCAGGCCATGGCCACTCGCCGCAAGGTCATCGTCAACGACACACGCCGCGACCCGTTGACCCGGCCGTTCCGCGACGACCTCGTGCGGGCCGGGATCCATTCGCTGATCGTGATCCCCGTCGTCCTGTTCGACCAGAACGTCGGCTCTTTCCTGCTGCGTGCGGCGCGCAAGGAGGGCGCCTTCTCGTTGCGCGACATCAGTTTCTGCGAGATCGTCGCGCGCGCCGCTGCCAACGCGCTCGAGCGTGCCCAGCTCTTCGAAGACGTCCAGAGAGCCAATGAACGTCTCGAACTGCTCGCCATCACCGACGGCCTCACCGGACTCTACAACCACCGGTATTTCCGCGAGCGGCTCGACGACGAGTTCGCGCGCGCGCAACGCTACAACCTGCCCCTCTCGTGCATGCTCATGGACATCGACGATTTCAAGGCCGTCAATGACACCTTCGGGCACCTCCAGGGCGACATCGTCTTGCGTGGTCTCGCGGAATGTACACAGAAGACGGTTCGAAAAAGCGACATCGTGGCGCGCTATGGGGGTGAGGAATTCGTCGTCATCATGCCGCAGACGGGCATCGAGGGTGCACTGCACCAAGCCGAGCGCCTGCGCCTGCGGATTGCCGAGTGGCCGTTCGAGGGTTTTCCCGAGGGTTACCGGATTACCGTCAGTATTGGTGTAGCTGCATTCGATCCCCAGACAATGCCGGATTGCGACACGCTCATCCGCGTTGCCGACGGCGGGCTGTATGATGCTAAGAATTCGGGCAGAAACCGTGTCGTTATCGGGAAACCGTAGGAGAACCTCCGTGAGCTTCTTGCATCGCATTACGTCTTGCATACTGTGTGCGCTTCTGTTGGCCGCCGTGGGCGGCTGTGCCATCACCGCCCCGTTCTTACATCTTAAGCCCGACTATACGGACCTCCCGGCCGACGCGCTCCGCGCCGTGGCTGAAGAGATTGAGGCGGCCGTCCAGCGGGGCGACCGGGAGCCCGAGATCGCCGATCGCGATGGCGTGGCCGTTTCGTCCGAACGCGTCAAACAGGCGATCCGCATGCGGGCCGCCCGCGCCGAGATCCTCAACGACTTCCGCGACACGGGGTATGCGCGCGAGAGCCGGAACGGACTCATTAAGCTGTTGCATTCAAAGGAGTACAAGCAGAACACCACCAAGCGTGACCGCGACCGCTACGCCATGGTGGTCTACAACGAGAACAACGACCGCTGGGCCATCTACGAGGGTATCGTCGAGGACAGCAACTACGCGTCCCGCGTGTTGCCCGCCGTACAGGAGACCTTCTTCGCCGCCCGTCTCGAGCACCTGCGGGATGGGCAAAAATACGAAGACGAGTCGGGCGCTCTCGCCGTCAAGGGCCGCTAGCCCGCGCGGGAGTCTCAGGGGCCGGAGAGGATTCATGGGCACACCTAACGTAGCCGAAGCCATTGAGGCGATCAGAGCGCTGCCCACGCTGCCGTCGATGCTGACACAGATCCTGGCGACCGCCGCCGATCCCGACGCCTCCGCCGTCGATCTCAGCCGGCATATCGTCTCCGATCAGACACTATCGGCCGCACTGCTCCGGCTGGTCAACTCCGCCTACTACGGCATGAACCGCCGCATCGACTCCATTACGCGCGCCATCGTGTTGCTGGGCTTCTTCGAGGTACGCAATCTCACACTGGCCGCGACCACCTTCACCAATTTCCCCGCCAACGGCTCCGGATTTGACCGCACTCAACTGTGGCGTCACTCGTTGGGCGCCGCCATCGCGGCCGAGCGTCTGGCCCGAGCGTCTGGACGCGAGCCCGAAGGCGCTTTCGTGGCCGGACTCTTGCACGACATCGGCAAGGTGGTGCTCGACGTGCTCTATCCCGACCTGTTCCGCGAGGCGTCCCGCTTGGCCCATGTGAACAAGACGCTCGTCGTGGAGCCGGAGCGTGACCTGTTTTCCCTCGACCATGCCACGGCGGGCGGGATGCTGGCCGAACATTGGCAATTGCCCGCGATGGTCGTCGCCAGCATCCGCCATCACCATGGCGGCGACGGCGAAGAGTTTGACGCCCCCCTGACCGCCCTGGCCGCGATGGCCGACTTCGTCGTGTACGAGGCCGATCTCGGCGAATCCAGCAACGGACGAAGCCCCGCCTTCCCCGAAGCCGCGGCCCAGACCCTTGGGATCACCGGCGAGCAGTGGCGTTCGGTCGCCGGCCACATGCGCGAAAGCCACGACCGTATCGACCACTTTCTCGGAACCCTCACAGGCCAAACAGCCGAATGAATCACTATCCGGTTCCTCCTGTTTATCCCGTCAGAAAGCCAGCACCTCCCGATCTGTGGCGCAGCCCCGTGACGCGTATGTGTTTTGCCGGTACGACAGGGATTAGTGTACACTGATTATGATGGATAACGTGTATGTGGTGTGCGCTTCCGGGCGCAGTGCAACGCTCGACGGGCCTGTCGGTACTGTCGTTAGGACTGTCAGACCAGGGTGAAGCCGTGGAGGATTCTGCATGAGGGGAGCGAATGACGCCAGACGTGTCTCGTTCACCATTCTATGCGGCCTGTGCGCCCTCATCCCGGTGGTGTCCCTGAGCCAGGAATGCGGAGCGCCCACCTTCCCCGAGGCGGCCCAACTCCTTGCTGCCAAAGGATATCCCACTGACGAGTACGATGTCCTCCTGACATGGCGCGAGCGCGTGGCGGATGAGTCCGGCGCCTTCGTGACGGGCTATCACCTGTTGCGCCGTGCGAACACCACCACCCTCGACCTCTACACCGGCCAGAATGGCCAACTGCTAGATCCCGAGGCGGTCGCCCGCTTGGGTATCGCGCCCAAGAACTGGGACATGGCCCCCGTGGAGCAGCGGACCGTCATCCCCGATTCCGTGGCGAAGCGGATCCCGGCGCGGCCGGTTCCTGTCAGCGTGGCGATGGGTGTAGCGCCGAGCGCCGAACTGGAGCTTTCCCCGCTCGACGAGGCCCGCCTGATCGCCGAGGACGAGGAACGCGTCTTCGACCCGGAGAAGAGTGCCCGGCGCATCGGCGTCGTGCGCGACCTGGACGAACCCGTCGTAGTGACCGGCCAGACGGCCACGCTGGGCGGATGGCGCGTGCTCGACGACGGCGCCAGGCTGTGGACCGTTACGCTGGCGTCCCCCGGCGCACGCGCGATCCGCGTCCACTTCACCGACCTGTACCTGCCCGACGGCGCCGGTGTCGTGTTGTACAACGCCTACCAGCCGGTCGAGGCCTACGGACCCTTTACCGCGTTTCACCCCAACGACACGGACTTCTACGCGCCGATGTGCTTCGCCGACGCCGTTACCGTCGAGTGCTACGTGCCCGCAGGGGTGAGCACCTCGGATTTGCGCGTTGCCATCGACGCCCTGGTCCACACCTACGCTGATTTTGACACGCTGCAATGGGCCAAGGATGGTTCGTGCAACATCGATGTCTCCTGCCACCCCGAATGGGCGGACGTGGCGACGGGCGTCGCCGGTTACACGCTAGTCGAGAACGGCACCCAGATATACTGCTGCGGCGCGCTCATTGCCGACACCGTCGAGGATTCCGACATCCCCTACTTCCTGACCGCCAATCACTGCATCAAGGTCCAGGATGGTTTTCAGGCGGCCAGCAACATGGAATTCATCTGGTTGTACCAGTCTTCGGAATGCGGCGGCATCCCGCCACTCAGGGGCGATGTACCCCGGACCAGAGGTGGGGCCGATCTCCTCGCGGGGGCCTCCCAAACTTCTGGAACCGACTTCACACTGGTACGGCTACGCAACGATCCGCCCCCGGGCATCCCCTATCTCGGTTGGTCCACCGAACCCGTACCCGTCGGGACGCCCGTCGTGGGGATCCACCATCCCAGCAGCGCTCAGAAACGGATCAGTTTCGGCCATCTCACCGACACCGGAAGCCCTGCAGTAGGCTGGCCGCTTGTGAGTCTCGACCGGTTCAACGAGTCTCTTTGGGATCGAATCGATCGCGGCGACGACATGGATGGCGGAACCACGGAACATGGTTCGTCGGGCAGTCCCTTGTTCCGGCGCGACAACCAACTCCTGGTTGGGCAGCTCTACGGCGGGTACGCAGGGTGCCTCGATCCGGAGGAGCCCGACTACTACGGCCGGTTCGACGTCACCTTTCCGATGGTCCAGCAATGGCTGGCGCCCACGCCGCCTTCGGCGGCCTTCTTCGGCACTCCCGTCAGCGGCAATGCCCCGTTGGAGGTCCAGTTCACCGACGAGTCCGTTCCCGGAACCGCCGCCATCGACCACTGGGACTGGGACTTCGGCGATGGCCAAGTAAGCGCCGAGCAGAATCCGGCGCACACCTACTCGTTCCCGGGGCTGCGCACCGTGCGGCTCACGGTGACTTCCAGTGTGGGCAGCGACACGATTACGCGCACCGACTACATCTCGGTCAGCATTCCGCCCACGGCGGCGTTCTCCGCCAGCCCGGCCAGCGGCAATGCCCCGCTCGAGGTCCAGTTCACCGACGAGTCGGATCCCGGTTCGGCGGCCATCACGGCCTGGGCGTGGGATTTTGGCGACGGCAACGCCAGTGACGAGCAGAATCCCGTACACGCGTACCAGTCGGCGGGTCTCTTCACGGTGTCGCTGACCGTTATCACCGACGCGGGCGAGGACACCGAGACCAAACAAGATCTCATCGCCGTTAGCGTGCCGCCGTCGGCCGCCTTTTCCGCCAGCCCGCTGTCCGGAAACGTCCCGCTGGAGGTCCAGTTCACCGACGAGTCAGACCCGGGTACTTCGCCCATCACGAACTGGAACTGGGACTTCGGCAACGGGCATGTGAGCGGGGCGCAGCATCCTACGCACACCTACGGCGCCGCGGGCGAGTACAACGTGCGGCTGGTGGTCACCACGGCCGCTGGTGTCGACGTCGAACTCAAGAACGGCTTCATCCAGGCTACCTCGCCGCCGTCCGCGTACTTCTTCGCGGTGCCCGGTTTCGGCGATGCGCCCCTCGAGGTGACATTCTCCGATGCATCCACCGCCGGAACTGCCCCCATTACAAGCTGGGCGTGGGATTTTGACGACGGGCAGACCGCTGACCAGCAAAACCCCACTCACGTGTTCTCCGACCCCGGTTCCTACTTGGTTACGCTGACGGTGACGTCGGATCACGGGACCGGCGAATTCGAAAGCCGCATCACGGTGAGTGTGCCGCCGCTCAAAATTCTCAACCCGGCCAGCCTGCCCCAGGGCGCTACGTGCCTGGCGTATTCGGGCACGCTCGACGCCTCCGGCGGCCTGCCGCCCTACACCTGGACGCTGTTGCCCGATCAAGGCGCGTTGCCGCCCGGACTCCAACTCAGCCCACAAGGCGCCATCACGGGAGAGCCGGCGGCGGTTGGGGACTACGCGTTCAGCGCACGAGTGACCGACTCCGAGAACGTGAGCGAAGACAAAGCTTTTACGTTGGCCGTCGTCGACGACGGCTACTGCGGCGGTTGCACGGGCGGCCCCCTGGCGGGGGTGTCCGCGGGCCGCGTTCGCGGTGACGCATCCCTGATGCTCGCCGTTGCTACGGTGTTACTACTCTTGGGGAAGAGGTACAAATCAGTATGAAAAAGAGGCAGATTGTGGGCGTGCGTCAGTTTGCCCGCGGACAATGGTATTGGTGTGTCGTGCTCTGTGCGTTTGCTTGTGTTACGGCTACCGCCGCATTCGCCGACGACGATTGCGTGTCCTGCGGCGACAAGCCGGCGTTTCCGGAGGCAACCGCTTTCCTCGAAGTCCAGGGCTATCCGCCCGGCGAGTTCACCGTGCTCCTCACATGGCACGAAGTGTCGCCGTTGGACAAGACCCAGTGGGTGGCGGGGTACCGCGTCCGCCCCGAGGACGGCTCCCCACCCTTCGACCTCTACTGTGATGCCGACGCAAACTTGCTCGACGAGGCCGGCCTCAGGGCCCTTGGTATCCGGACGAAAAACTGGAACCTGCGTCCCACCGAGCGCGTCGCCGAGCGTCCCGCGGCCCCCGTCAAGCCCGTGGCTGCGTTTGCTCGGGCGATGGGACCGGCGGCCGGTATCGTGCCCTCGGCAGTCGTCGCGCTCCCGCCCGTCGACATGGAAGCCATCGCGCGCGAAGACGAGTCTGGCGCCACTACGCCGTCCAAAGGCGTCATCCGCACCGGGGTGTTCCGTTCATTGCCTGAGACGGTAGCCGCCGATGATCGCACCGCCACCGTGGGCGCATGGCGTCTCGTTCCCGGCGGCGGACGCCTGTGGTCCGTCACGATCCACAGTCCCGGCGCTGTTGGACAGCGCGTGCACGTGCAGCGCCTCGAACTGCCTCGAGACGCCACCCTCGTGCTCTACAACACCGCCGAGCCCAGCGAGGTTTACGACCTGCGCGACGCGGTCTATCCCGGGCGCGGCGACGTGTGGAGTCCCACGTGTTTCGGGGAATCCGTCACACTGGAATGCTACCTGCCCGATGGCGCGCAGAATGTGTCCCTCGACGTGGACCGTATCGTTCACATGTACAAGAGTCTCGACGCGCTGCCCTGGGCCAAGGCCGCCGGCGCCTGCAACCTCGACGTAGCCTGCTATCCCGGATGGGAAACCACCGCCCTCGGCGTCGCCGGGATCGGCACCATCGGCCAGACCGGCTCTCTCTGGTGTACGGGCAGCCTTGTCGTCGACACCGACCCCGCCACCGACATTCCCTACGTCCTCACCGCCAACCATTGCGTAGGCGGGCAGACCAAGGCCTCCAGCATCGAGCTGTACTGGCTTTACCAAGCGGATTCCTGCGGCGGCACGATCCCCAGCCCGGCCACAGTGCCCAGAACCACCGGCGGCGCCGACTATCTCGCAGGGGCGGGGGGAACCGGATACACCGGGGGAGGAAACGACTTCAGCTTCATGCGTCTGCGTCAACCTCCCCCGCCCGGCCTCGCGTACCTCGGCTGGAGCACGCTGGCGCCGCCGCTCGATACCGAAGTCACCTGCGTGCACCATCCCCGCGGCGACTACAAGCGCATCAGCTTCGGCACGCTTACCGACATCGACAACGAGTTCAGCAGCCTGTATCACGAGGTCGTCTGGCACGACGGCACCACCGAGCCCGGTTCGTCCGGCTCGCCGATGTTCCTCACGGATACCCAGCAGATCATCGGCCAGCTTTGGGGCGGCCAGGCCTCGTGCTTCTACCTCGACGGGCCCGACTACTACGGCCGGTTCGACGTGACCTTCCCCATCATCCAGTATCTCCTCGATCCGTCCAGCGCCGATCCCCTCATCAGTTTCGACCAACCGGCCTATTCCATCGGCGAAGCCAATACCACCGTGACGGTCACCCTCACCCTCGACAGGCTGCCCGGGGTCGCAGTGACGGTAGACTACGAGGTCACATCGGACGTGGCCGAGGATGGCGTGGACTACGAGTCCTCCAGCGGCACGCTTCAATTCGACGGAACAATCGATCAGGCGGCCATCGACATCGCCGTTTTAGGCGACACATGGCCCGAAGGCAACGAAACGGTCCAGATCAGACTCAGCAACCCCGTCGGTTGCATCCTGCCCGGTGTCAACCCCGCCGTGCTGACCATCGTCGACGACGACGTCGACTCCGACGGCGACGGTCTGTCCGACGATGACGAGATCAATGGCAGCTTTGGCTACGTGAGCGATCCCAACTTGGTGGATTCGGACGGCGACGGCCTCTCGGACTTCGATGAAGTGATGGGCACGCGAGGGTTCGTCACGGATCCAATGCAGCCGACCTCGCTCGGCGGGCTGACGGTTCCTTTCTTCGAAGAACGCGACTGACCGCTATTGGATGACGGCCAGCGCCGTGTGGATGTTGCCAAAGGGCGCGCTTACCTGGATCCCCGCCACGCGATCGCGGACGCGTTCGACGGCTTCCCGGGCGATCTCGATCCCCACGCGCCGTTGGTCTTCCTTCGTCGAATAGGCCGACATGCGCGCCATCGTGTTCTCTGGGATCGTGACCCCGGGCACTTCGTTCTGGAGAAACTCCGCGTTGCGCAGACTCGCCAACGGCCATATCCCCGCCAGCATCGGCGTGCCCAGATGCTGCACCTTATCGAGGAACGCCAGCAACGCGTCGGGGTCGAACACCGGCTGCGTGATGGCGTATTCGGCTCCGGCCTCGACTTTCTCGTGGAACCGGCGCACTTCGCGCTCCTGGTCCAGCATCGTCGGATCCGCGCCCACCCCAATGGCCGCTTTCGTCTTGGGCTCGATAGCCTGGCCGCCGATGTCGATGCCCTGGTTCAGCCGGGACTGGACCCCGCACATCCCGATCGAGTCCACGTCGAACACGCCCGTCGCGAACGGATAGTTGCCCAGTTTCGGCGGGTCACCCGTCACGAACAGGATGTTATGGATGCCGGACGCCGCGCATGCCAGCAGGTCGGCCTGCATGCCGATCAGGTTCCGGTCGCGTGAGCAAAAATGCAGGATGACCTCGATCCGCGCCTCGCGTTGGATGTTCAAGCTCGTGATCAGCGGCGAGATCCGCGAACTCGCCCGGGGGCCGTCCGGAATGTTGATCGCGTCGACCCCGTTGACGTACAGCTCACGTGCCTTGGCGATCGTGTCGGTCAGGTCGTATCCGCGCGGCGGGAGGATTTCCACCGTCGTGATCCACGTGCCGTTCGCCAGCCGCCAGCCCAGGCGCGATTTGTTCTCGAGCCGCTCGGGTTCCTGGGGCGTCACGCTCGCAGCCAACTCCACCGTGAACGTCTTGCCCGGCCCCTTGGCCAACGGTTTGATGCGCTGCGCAATCTCGCGAATGTGGTCCGGGCTCGTGCCACAGCAGCCCCCGATACCCCGCACGCCAAGCTCCAGGTAACGTTTGGCATACCCGGCAAGGTAGTCGGGGGAGCAAAGATAGATACGGCGTTCCCCAATCTCCTTGGGAATACCCGCGTTCGGCTGCACGATCAGCGGCTGTTCCACCAAACGCACGGCCTGTTCCGCCGCCGACAGCAGCGCGGCCGGTCCGGTGCCGCAGTTCAAGCCCCATGCGATGGGCGCCGGCAGACCTTCAGACATCGGCGCGAGCAGCCGCTGGAGCGCCTCGCCCGACGCCGACTCGCAATCGTCGTACACCACGCACGACAACACGAACGGGAACCCGGCGTGTGCTTCCATCACGCGCGCACACTGCTCGAGCGCCTCCCGACTGGGCTGGGTCTCGAAAGACACGAAGTCCACCCCGGCCTCCACCAGCGCGTCGACCTGCTCGCGCAACACCGCAACCGCGTCCACGTCCTTCGGACGGTCATTGGGCAGCGGTCCGACGCTTCCCGCCACGAACACAGGGCGGCCGGCGGCGTCGGCCACCTCACGTGCCAGCGCCACCCCGGCCTGGTTGATGGACACCATCTCATCCGCCAGACCGTACTTGCCCAGCGACACCCGGTTCGCGCCAAAGGTGTTCGTCGTCAGCACGTCCGCCCCCGCATTGGCATAAGAGGCATGGACCTCGCGGACAAGCTCGGGCCTCGACAGGCACAGTTCGTCGAAACACCGATTAGTGAGCACGTTGTGCGCGTAGATCTCCGTGCCCATGGCGCCATCGAAGATCACCACCCCTTGGCTCAGGCACTCCTGAATGTTGCTTGGGTCCGACATGCTCTTCTCCATTCCTCTTCCAGCTCCCGGCCTGCAAGGCCCGCGCAGACTCCCATTTTAGCATTCCCCCGAGCGCCATTGGGAGGATGCCGTGTCCCTCGGTCTGCGTCACGCGCCCGCAAACCCCGATTTCTCGCGGTTTTCGCAGCGATTGTGCGTTATCCGCGCCCTCCGCGTTCCACTCCTGCACACGCCGTCGGACGTATTGCGCCTTGGCGGACGACGCGTCATAATCGCACCATGACGGCGCTTCTTATCGTGACAGCCAGCCTGTTCGCCGGGCCGGAAATCTGGACGGAGTCTTCCCTCGTACAGGTGTTTCCCGACACACTTCCCCCGAAGATGACCGAGAGAACCGTCCGTCTCTACGCCGCCCGTGGCGAGCGGGAGTCGTTCCAGATAGGTATCCATGCCCCGGACGAAGTGCTCGGCATCGTGGACGTTCACGGCCGGGGTAAAGACGACGCGATCGGCCTTCCCGAGGTCCGTCGTGTGGGCTATTTGAAAGTTTCCAGCCGGTCGAGACGGGGCATGGACGACCGCCCCCTCTGGCCCGACCCCTTGCTCGAATTCGCGCCGTTCGAGGTCGCGCGGGGCGAAACGCGCGCCCTGTGGGTCACCTACGACATAGCCCGAAACGCGCGTCCAGGAACCCATCGCGACCGCATCGCGCTCGTCCAACGCGATGGCCGGTCGCACGATGTCCCCGTGCTGATCCACGTCTCCGGATTCGCGATTCCACCGCTCCCCATGTTACGAAGCGCCCTCGAGTTCGACCGCGGGGCCGTCCGGCGTTTCTACGCCCTCCAGGACGCCGCCCCGAAGGACTGGCGCCCCATTTACGATGCGTTCACGCGCGAGCGGCTGGCCTTCTCGTTGTGGGATGGCGGCGATCTGGTCCGTGTTGCGGCGGATGGCACGGTGGATGCCGCTCTGATGAAACGCCATCTGCACTACGCCGGGCGCGCGATGAATACGATCGTCCTCGACCCGGGAGCCACGGGTGTCAACGCCTTTCCGAGGCTGGCGCGGGACGCACCGGCTGATCCGTTGTCAGTCTATCTTCGCGACATGGGCGAATGGCTGGCCGAGCGCGGTTGGTTGGGGCGGGCGGTGTTCGAGCCGATGCCGTTGGCGCAGCGCGATGACTGGCCGGCGCTGCAGCGCGCGTTCACGCAGGTGCGCACGGCCAATAGTTTCGTCGAACGTCTGCTTGTGGGCGACGTGCATCCTTTCTTCGAGACGGACGCCACTATCTGGGCTGTGCCGTTGAGCGGCTATGACCCACACGCCATGGCGCGGCTGCGTCGTGGCGACTCGCTGGTGTCACCGCTTGCGCATCCCGCGCGCCAAGTGATCGCGTCGTCGAACGGCCGCCTGCCCCAGCCGGGGGCTTTCGAGACCCGCCCCCGCGATGCGTACGACGGCTGTCTGTTCTCATTCTGGCTGTCAGCGCCCCACGCCGCTGGACGAAGGGGGCCATGGCTTCAGGTGGAGTTGGAGGCGCCCGTTACCACCGATACGCTCCGTGTCGTCTGGCGGACGGGGTTCGAAGCAACCCGCGTCGACGTGACGACCTGGTTGCCCGGCTCTCGGCGTGTGCCCGCCGAGGTGGCGTGGACGCGCAATCCTCCGCCCAATCCGAACGCCCAGAGCTGGGCGGACGGCCGCTTCGACCGGCCGCGTACGTTTTCCTCCGTTCGCCTCGAGTTTGGCGAACTCAACACTCGGGACATCGTCGGCGTCACCGAAGTGCTGGTCGGTGTCGAGCCCCAGGCCGCGCCTCCCGCCCGGATTGCGCCCACCCAGCCGTGGGTGTTTGCGGGGGACGGCGTTTTCCCATCACTTGCTGTTGACGCGCACCCGGTCGAGGCCCGCATGTTGCCATGGGTCTGCTACGCGCATCAGACGCCGGGATTCATACACCGCGGTCTCAACCACTGGCCGGAAGAATGGAAATCCCAGGCGGCCACCCAGCCGTTGATATGGAAGGGGGGCGGGCACGGACAGGACTTCCTGTTCTACCCCGGACCCGACCGGCCGCTGCCTTCGATTCGCGCCGCCCGATTGCGCGACGGTATCGAAGACTACGAAATCCTCACCGCGCTGTATGCCGCATGGATGGACGGGGCGAAGATGCCCGATGACATGGCTGGCGCCCTCGCGTTGCATCCCTATCCCGCCGATCCGCCGCCTGGAGATCTGGACGCCTATCGGCGCATGATAGAGGGAATCCGGGGTCGTTTCGGTTGGGCATTGAGTCAGTACGCAAAGGAAAACTCGCGATGAAACTGCTTGTTTGCGGTCTATTGGTGTGTGTGGTCCTGTTGAGAGCGGGGCCTTGTGCGGCCGGCGCCGTCGTGCGCGTGATGACCTACAACATCCATCACGCGGAGGGACTGGACGGCAAGGTGGATGTCGACCGGATTGCCGGCGTGATCAAGAGTGCCCGCCCCGACATCGTGTGTCTGCAGGAAGTGGACGCCGGCATGTCTCGCACCGGCCGTGTCGACATGCCCGCGCAATTGGCCGAGCGGCTCAATATGCAGGTCGCCTTCGGCCCAAACCTGTCCATGGGCAAAGGAAAGTACGGCAACGCCACCCTCACTCGCCACCGTATCGTCGCGCAGGAAAACCTGCCCCTGCCCAACCCGGCCGGACAGGAGCCGCGCGGTTGCCTGCGAACGGCGATCGAGGTGGACGGTGTCAAGGTTATCGTGCTCAATGTGCACTTGGGGCTGGAAGAAGGGGAGCGCCTCGAACAGGCGCGGGCGCTCGTGGCGATTGTGAACGGTCTTCCCACCGTGCTGGCCGGCGACATGAACGAGGAGGCGGACGCCCCAGGGCTCGCCACACTGACTCAGCGCATGCGCGACACGGCCGCGGGGGGAGAGGCCGCCAAGGCCGCCACCTACCCCGCCGGGAACCCCGAGTCCCGCATCGATTTCATTCTGGTATCCGGTGCAATCGATGTTCTATCATCCCGTGTCTTGTCCGAACCGGACCTGGCAGGCGCCTCGGACCACCGGCCTTACGTGGCCGATCTCACGCTGCGCCCGGCCCCGGATGAGGCGGCCGAACGTGGCGTACATGATAACGACGATGAACGAGTAACCGAAGCATTTGTGGAAGGATCATGAGCATGGCTAAGAAGAAGTTGAAGGTGGGTGTGATTGGAACCGGAGCGATTGCCGACGCTTGCCACTTGCCCAATTGGCAGGAACTGGAAGGTGAAGGACGCGTCGAGCTGGTGGGTGTGTGCGACCTCGTCAAGGATCGCGTCGAGACGGCTAAAGAGAAGTACGGCGCCCGAAAGGCCTACACGAGCTACACCAAGATGCTCAAGGACGGTGACTACGACATCATCGACGTCTGCACGCAGAATCGTCCCCACTGCGCGGCCACCGTGGCGGCCTTGAAGGCGGGCGCGCACGTGCTCGTCGAGAAGCCCATGGCTATGAACGCACGCGAATGCGAGCAGATGATCGCCGCCGCCAAGTCCAACAAACGCACACTGATGGTGGCCCAGCACATGCGCTTCGAAGCACAGGCCGAGAAGCTCAAGGAAGTCGTCGAGCGCGGCGATCTGGGTCGGATTTACACCGCCAACGCCAAGTATCTGCGCCGCCGCGGCATCCCCGGCTGGGGCAAGTTCCACATCCGTAAGGAATCCCTCGGCGGCCCGCTGATCGACATCGGCGTCCACGTGATGGATCTGTGCATCTGGCTGATGGGATGTCCCAAGCCCGTCGCCGCGTCGGGCAAGGTCTACCGCATGTTCGGCGACCGCCCCGACCTGTGCAACGCCGACTGGGGCACGCCCTACCCGCCCAAACAATTCGATGTGGAAGACTACGCCACGGCATTTGTCCGGTTCGAGAAGGGCATCACGATGAACGTCGAGTGCTCGTGGGCGGCCAACATCCCCGAGGAGACCGGTGCGGTCAGCGTGTTGGGCGACAAGGCGGGCATCTCCACCGAGCCCGCCGGTGTATACGGATACGACGGCAGTGCGCTCACCAGCGTCAAGTACGACTGGCTGCCCAACCAGGAAGGGCACCGCATGGAAGTCCGGCATTTCACGGAGTGTATCGAGAAGAAGAAACCCGTGCGTGTCCAGCCCGTCGAGTCCCTGCGCGTTCAGAAGATCATCGACGCGATCTACGAGTCCTCGAAGAAGAACAAAGAGATCGTCATCAAATAACGAGACGGCTGCCCAAAGGGCGCGGCGCGAGTCGGCGTCGCGCCCTTTCTCTATTCGAACAGCAGGAGGTACTGGGAAAGGAGTTCCTGAAGCTCCCACGCCTCATGGGCTTTACGAAGTTCACCCGTGGCGCCCGCACGTTCCGCGGCGCGCGCCTCACTGTCCGGGGAGGTCAGCAGGATGATGGGCATTGTGTCGGGGACGTCGGGATCGCCCCGCAGCATCGAGCAGGTTTCGAGCCCGTTGAAGACGGGCATGGAGATATCGAGGAAGGCCATGGCGGCCGGTCCTGCCAGGACGGCTTCGTAGGCATCCTGGCCGTTGGTGGCCCATACGACGTCATGTTCCAGGGCTTCCAACTCCGTCTCTAGAATTCCCAGCGCCGCTCCGTCTTCACCCGCGATGACGATGATTGCCATTATCGCTCCGGCCTCCCTGTTCTGCGCGGCATCATAGCACCTGCCCCTCCTCCCTGCAATACCCCGAATCGCCCATTCACGGCTACAGTCTGTCGCCCCTCCGGGGCTGGAAACGTCCCGCCGAGCATGGC
>JAACEL010000329.1 GCA_011682535.1 Nitrospiraceae bacterium
CTTGCGCCGGGGAGCAAGCTCCCCTCCGGAAAAGCGGTAGCAAGCTACCGCAGTCCACATCCGGAAACCGCCCTGACTTTTGGCGGGGTAATCTGAACACGGAGTTGGGGCAGGAGATAATCGATACGATGGCCGAGGACGAATGGGCCAGTTCGATCTCGCTCGAATTGCTCGAAACGGAAATCGTGCAATTGTTCAAAGGCTTGAAAGCGGCGAAGGACGCGGAGCACAAGGAGGAGTTTGCCGAAGACCTGTTCGCGGTCATGGAACCGATTGTCGGCAGCGCGCTGTATGATGAGGAATGACACACGTCGTTCACGGGCGGAATACCCGTGCCGCGACATCATGTTTGAGCACCGAAAGTATCCGATCTGCCGAGGAGGAGAAGATGAACGTAATCTTCGTCATCAACGATAGCCTGCGGTCCGACCACCTGGGCTGTTACGGTAACGAATGGATCAAGACCCCCAACATCGATGCCTTTGCAAAAAAAGGCGCCTTGTTCACGGACGCCCATTCTGAAGGAATGCCGACCCTTCCTTACCGAACGTCCTGCTTCACCGGACGCTTCACGCTGCCGTTTCGCGGGTGGCAGCGCCTGGAGCCCACGGACGTACTTCTGTCGGAAGTGCTGTGGAACCAGGGAGTGACGTCGGCAATGATCACCGATGTGTACCATATGCACCAGCCTACGATGTCTTACGGACGCGGATTCGACACCGTCAAGTACATCCGCGGCCACGAAGGCGATCCGCACATCCTTGACGAGTCGATCGAAGTGGATGTCGACTCGTTTTACAAAGGTAACGGCAAAGACAAGAAGGTGCGCAAGGTTGCGGAGCAGTATCTCCGCAACCGGGCCCATTGGAAGACCGGCGAGGACTGCATGGTCGCGCAGGTGGTGAAGGAAGGCATGAAATGGTTGGACGAGCAGCCCAGGCGCGACAATCTGTTCCTCTGGCTGGATTGTTTCGACCCCCATGAGCCTTGGGATCCGATGCCGCCGTTTGACGAGATGTACATCGATCCAGACTACAAGGGTCAACGGATTTCGTTCCCCATTCCGGGCTACACAGAAGGGTATCTGGACGAAGATGAGATCAAGTGCATCCGGGCGCTCTACGCCGGCAAGGTGAGTCAGTGCGACAAATGGATGGGTGTGTTCTTCGATCACCTGAAGGAGCTGGGGCTGTTCGATAACTCGCTGGTCGTATTCAACTCGGACCACGGCGAGCCTTTCAACGAACACGGGTTCATCCGCAAGGCCTTCCCCACGCCCTACATCGAAGAGACGCAAATCCCGCTGATTATCCGTCATCCGGAGGGCTGGGGGGCCGGCAAGCGATTCGACTGTCTGGTCAACACACCGGAGATTATGCCCACGATCCTGGACTTCTTCGGTGTCAAAGCCCCGAAACACATTCACGGAGAAAGCCTCCTGCCGATCCTGAGAGGCGAGAAGGACAAGATTCGCGACTTTGCCATCAGTGGACAGCACGGCTTTTGCGAACGGATCATGACGCACGAGTGGGCGCTCAACTGCTATCTGCCGCGGGCCAAGCACGAGGACGAGTTGTTCGATCGGGTCAACGATCCCGCCGAACAGGACAACGTCATCGGCCAGCACCCGGATGTGCGCGACAAACTCGAGCTTCAGTTGCGACGGTTCCTGCGCAGCCTGAAGTAGCATGGAACAATGCTGGCCGACGCCGGTTTTCCGCGCCTTCGAGTGAAGAAATCGCTCGAAACGGCCTAACCCCACCCATAGGACGGGGTTAGGCCGTTTCGTGGCTTCGCCACCGCACCGACAACATCCGTCGGTTCTTTCGAGGGATGCCACGGTCGCCAACCCCGAAATCCACACGTTTTTGAAGAGTAGGATAGTGAAAAATTCACCCGCGACTGCCGCAGGCAGGCCAGATGAGGGATCTCAGTTCCGGTCAGGGAAGGAGGAAAACAAAGTGAATCGACGGAAGTTTATGTCGCGGGTTGGTGCGGGTACTTTGGCGATTTCCGGGGGTGTCGCCTGGGCCGGTACGGCGCCCAACGTGGTCTACATCGTGTGCGACCAGATGCGGGGCGATGCGCTGAGTTGTCTCGGGAACCCGAACGCCCACACACCGAATCTCGACCGCATGGCGTCGCAAGGCACGCTGTTCGAGAACTGGTTCAGCAACAACCCCGTGTGCGTGCCGTCCCGCGTCACGGCGTTCACCGGTCTGTACCCGCACCAGCACGGTTGCTTGGACAACAAGACCGGTAGCCGCATCCGAAAGATCGAGGGGTCTATGCTGGGCCATTTCCGAAGCCGGGGCTACCGGCTCGGCTGGGTCGGCAAGAACGACACCTATGCGAAGGGCGCGCTACGCGGACTCGACATGTGCCGGATCAGGGCTCGCGAACCGTTCCGCCGCTACAACGGATTCGTCCCGCCTTGGTGGCACAGCGACATGTACTGGCCTGAGGACGAATGCTCCGCCTCGTTGAACACCCGAGACGCCCTCGAATTCATCGACACCGCCACAAACGGAGAACCCTTCTTTTTGCACGTCAGCTACTTCGACCCGCATCCGCCGTATTTTGCTCCTGCCAAGTGTATGGGCCGGTACGTTTCGGCGGACATGCAGATCCCGCCCTACGTAGCCCCCGAGAAACTTGACGGCCGGCTTGCGGAATACCAGCAGGCCCTGCACTATGATCGGTTCCCGGACGCCGATCTCATCGAAACCATGCGCTACTACCACGCCGCCGTCGAATGGGGCGTGGACGACCAAGTGGGCCGGATACTCGATGCGTTGGAAACCAAAGGACTCGCCGAGAACACCATCGTCGTCTTCACGTCCGACCACGGCGACTTCATGGGACACCATCACATGGTGCGCAAAGCCATGTTCCACTACGATGCCCTGCTCCACGTGCCCATGATCTGGTTCGCCCCGGGCCGGATCCGCGAGAACGTCCGCACGAAAACCCTCGGACAAGGCGTCGACCTTTTTCCCACGCTCGTCGACCTCACCGGCGGCAAAATCCCGAAAGGATTGCCGGGCCGGTCGGTGCGGCCATGGCTCGAGGGCGGGGGAGATGAAGACGACGACCATGCCGTGTTCGCCTCGGCGGCCTACGGCGACCTGCCCAGAGACTACTTCGACCACCCTGAACCGTTCTCCGACTTCGACGGCGGCGTCCCGCTCCACTTGCGCGTTCAGGATCTCACCTGGACGGCGAAAAGTCGGACTGCCATGGTCCGGACACGAGAGTGGAAACTCATCCTGAGCGAGACCCGAGGCCCGGAACTCTACCACATGCCCCAAGGCGGGCTCGAGACGCTGAATGTCATCAACGAACCCGAAACCAGCGCCATCCGCAGCGAACTCGAGGCCAAGCTCCGCCGCGTGTGGTCGTGGTAGCGGGCCCGTGGTCCTGGAACTGAGCGCACCTCACTACAAAGAGGGCAACAAGATGGTCCTGGGTGGCACGTTCAAGCTTGTTTGGACGTGTCCCGACGCATCACACCCCCTCGAAGCTATCGCTTGAAAGTGCCACCCGGGTGTGCGCGGTAACTCGCGGCATTGCGGTTCTGTCTCAAGTCTGTCGAAACCAGGTTGGGCTGGACCAACCAACCTCGTTGTTCGTGAGGATGACGCGCAGGTAGTAGAAGACGGTTGGCTGCCGGCGATACCTCGCAGGAACGAATGCCGCTTCGCGAAAAGGCTGGCGGTCCACAAAGCGGAACGTGTGGTCGAGGCCCACATCGGTCCATTCGCCTATGTCCCGGTCGTTTCGGACAAGCTGAACCGAGCGAATTGGCGTCCTGGCTTTGACAAACCATTCAATCACCCGCTCCGCCTCATCGTCCCGGTCGATCAACTCCGATCCCATGAACGCGCCGTCTACGCGAAAGTCGATGACGATAGGTTCACCAGACGTGGCGTAACAACGACGTTTCATTAGGGCGTCGAAGAGATCGTTCCGCGTGAGCCGTGGCGCGTAGATGGCGGTCACGGGTCGGGCGTTAATGAAATCCGTGCCGCCGCAGAATCCGAGCCGACACCCTTTCATCAGGGCGTCGCGCACGCTGCACCCCGGAACAGGAGGGTTCAGCCACTCTATCCTGGGGGCTCGAAAGCATCCGGGGTATTCGTAGGAGCCCCGTTCCTGGATGAGTTCGACAAGGGGCTCGTACTCTTCCCCGTAATAGTCGAAATCCACCGGGAACGTCTCACAATGGGGATGATGAGGAATCGTAAATGCTTCGACCCCCTGCAATCGCAGTTCCTCGAGACACTGCCAGAGTTCGTCAGGCGTCTTGCAGCCTTCTTGCTTGGCGTCGTAGAGGCGAGCGCCCTCGGTGGTTCTGAAGTACACGTTGTAATGGCCGTAGGTGCGGTTATACGGGGTCCATTCGTAGCCGGGGATCACGACGAAGGAACCTTCGCGGTTCCACAAATCGGCATCCCGGCGGACCCGGTGCCATTCATAGTCCTTCGTATAATGATCGTGGTCCGTTGTCGCGGTAAAATCGGCCAGTCGGGCGTCGTGATACTGGCGGAACTGGTCTGGGAATTCTCGGGCTCGCATGCGTTCGCAGGCGGACAGTTCCGAGTGCATGTGCAGTTCCCCCCAGTACAGGGTGTGTTCTGTACCGTCCAATTCGACGGTGTGACGCAGCGGAGGAGAGAACGCCCGGTCATGCTTAGGCGCCTTGACCAGCGCCGGCAGTGAAGGGGGCTTGTGGTCAGGAAGGTTCTTGCGCCGAACATGAATCCAACTATGAAAAACCTCGATCTCCCAACTGTCCTGTAGCGTCTCTTCCGGCCACGCCGCCCACAGACGTCCACGCGAATCGAAAGTAGCCGAAATTCGCTCCTTCATGCCCGCGTGTTCGCCAGTGATGTCTATCGCGTCCCCCCAATGTTCTCCGAGGAATGCACGGGCCTGAATCGGCCATTTTCCTGGGGGACGCGGGCCATATTTCCGATACAACAACCAAGGGGCCCCGGCCCCGTCAACCAGGACCTTCGCCATCTGACACCAGTCTTCACCGCTGAAATCGTCATCCTGGAGCTGTACCGTTGTCAGGTGCCGTGCTTCTCCTTCGCCGAGTTGGCACAGCACGGGCGTGGCGTGGTGGGTTATCTGATTGATCTGCCGCGTGTGGCACCATCGCACCGTTTCGCGGTCCCAGGCAACCCAGACCGTATTCCCGGGTCCTATGCCCAAAGAAGGGCGCACGTCGTTGGCTTCGGTGACGCTTACTTGCTGCGTCTCGGACCAGCGCCCGTCGCCCCTCGTCCTGACGTAAATTCGCGAGGACCCTGCGTGGGCGCCGTCGTAAGCGACCCAGACCTTGCCATCGTCGGCGGCGGCAACGGAGGGTCGGTGACAGACAAGTCCCGGCTCGCCGATCTCGGTCATGTCGGACCAAGCGCCGCCTTCCCATGATCGATGGAACACGCCCCAGGCGCTATCAGTAAATCCTTCCCAAACGGCATGGACACCGCCGCGTCCGTCTGGGGCCAAGCGCGGGGCGTAGACGGGCATGTCCACAGGGCTCACATCGAAGTCCTGCCAGCCGTCCGGTGTCCGCCGTGCTGCCATGATGCGCCAGTCGTTGCGTGAGCGCCGCCATGTCCAGACGAGCCAAACCTGCCCTTCAGCATCACACACGATGTCGGGGTGAAAACTCGTGATCTGCTTGTCGGCGACCTTCTCAACCAGGATTGGCTGACCGGTGTCCGGATCGAGTTGGGCAGCAAAGACAGCGTCCTTTCCATCCCGGAACTCGGTCCAGGCTACCCATACTGCGCCTCGAGGGCCACTGGCCAACGCGCATGAAGCGGCGATACCAGTTCGACTCGTCAGTTCGATTTGAATGGTGTCCAAAGCGGGGCCCTCTCTCACGGCAGAAACTCGACTGTGAGAATGCTTTTGCTACCGATGCGACACTTCACCCAGCCATCCTCGCTTATCGCCAAGTTCTTCACGGGACATTCCTCGAGCGTCAC
>JAACEL010000330.1 GCA_011682535.1 Nitrospiraceae bacterium
AGCGGGTGAAGACATGCGAGACGAGGACGTCGTCCGATCCGAGCCGGTAGTGGGGCGTGGTTCGCGTGATGCCCTCGTCGCGTCCCATGCCGAGGATGAGGTTGCGCAGGTGGGGGATTCCTTCGGCAAACCGCCGCGTGACGGTGTCCTGCCGCGCGCGGTCGAAGGGGCGCCAGGCGTCAGTATACAGGCCCAGATCTCGGATGCCGAGAAGGCGCATGTAGTCGCCGGTGAGGTCGAGATACTCCCGCCATGCTGCTTCGGGGTCGGGCGTTTGGGTCATGAGTTCACGGTAGGGGTGCACGTAGCCGGCGCCGGAGAGGGCCATGAAGAAATAGTCGTTGGGCGTGGCCTGTTCCAGGAACCACTCCGTCGCCAACGGCAACATCTCGATCACGGCCGGGCCGAACGACCAGCCGATCGGGATGTCGCCACGCTTAGGGTCGGCCCACACCTGCTTCTGGACGTGGGGCCAGTACGAGGGCGCATCGCCCGATTCCATGACGACGAAGCTGAGGTAGACCTTGTCGGGATCGAGCGCTGGAGCCGGGAGCGTTGGGCGTTGGCGGAATCGTGCGAGCGCGGTGGCCATATCGATTGGGATGCCGCTGTGGAAGCTGAGATTGTCTTGCCAGTTGCTGGCGATGGTCCATTTCCCGTACCGGCCCGCCCATCCGACGCCGCCGTATTCGGTCATCCCCTCGTCGAGTTGGGCGGCGTCCCACCAGCCGATGATGGGCACGTTTGGCTTCGTGGCGGCGAGGAGCATCTCGGCGAAGGCCTTCTCCTTCGCGTGGTCCGCGAAGGGCGCCTTGGCCGCCTTGGGGCCGGTGACCCAGAATGTGAACGTCTTGTTCTGAATGAGGTAATCACGCAGGTGGTGGTTCGTGTGTGTGGGGTGATACACGGCCAGCAGGCGATGGTTCATCCGGGGCCACAGATTATCGAACGCCCAGGTGTACGCTTCGACGTTACTACGCCACCGGCCGCGCAAATCGACCACTTCGCGCCCGTCAGCGAACCGTCCGAGCATGTCCGGCGCTACGACGAAGCCGTGGTCAACAGCCGATATCATGGTGGCGATGTTGATGGTGGCAGGGAGTCCGGGGTCGTAAACCACGACCGCCTTCGCGCGGGCGGCATACTTGGTCCAGTAGTCGTCCAGCGAGAGCGGGTGGGTTTCCTGAATGTAGTTTCGCCGGACGGTTTCCTCCAGCCAAAAATCCTGGCGCTCGAATAACCGCAGATACACGCGGGTCGTCTCGCCGCCGTTCACCAAGCCCTGGAGTGTGATGGCCGCTAGCTTCGTGTCGGGATCCGCGGAGAGCAGGTCGACGACGTCGATGGTCTCAGCGGGAGGCGGCCCCTTTGGAAACACCCGGTTGGTGTATGGGGAGGGCGGTTCGGCGAAACAGGCCGCCGCCGCGAGGGCGAGCAGAGTTAGCGTTGCGGTGTGGCGCACTCGGGTGATCGGTCGTTGCATGTCTCACTCCCAGACGTTGCCTGATGAGACGATACGCCTGACGCTGGTGCATCGCAACGTGCGCTTTGCGTCCGCGATTGTCCGTTGTCTCGCCGTATGCTACGATGGCGGCTGGATTTTGCCGTCGCCCTTTGTGGGGCGCGTAGAGCAGGGAGGAACGATGCTATGTGGCGGACAATGGGTGTGGCCTTGATGCTGGGGATGTTGCTGGGCGCGGGGTTCGTGTGTCAGGCGGAAGAGGATCTGATTCAGGGGAACTGGGAAGGCGCCTTCAAGAGCAAGAAGTTGAAGAGCATGCCGGTCGCCGCGCGGGTGGTCGCGCAAGGTAGAGACGCGTATCGCTGCGTGCTGATCTTCGGCGAAGGCGGCGATGCCGTGATCGCCAATCGCATCAAAGGCGAGGCACAGAGCGGGAAAGCCGAGTTCTCGGGTGCGGTCGATACCGGCGCCGGCTTGGGCGGACGGTTCGACGTCAAGGTCAAGATTGCCAAGGGGAAGCTCCAGGGCAAGTTCTCGGGCAAAGGGAACCCCGGATCTTTCCAGATGACGCGCGTTCTGAAGAAGTCGCCGACGTTGGGCGCGAAAGCGCCGGCGGGCGCGGTGGTGTTATTCGACGGCACGAGCACGGATGCGTGGCAGTTCAAGAAGCAGGCGTGGGAAATCGTGGACGGCGCGATGGAGGTCCGCGAAGGGAGCATGTACAGCAAGGAGTCGTTCGGCGACGCAAAATTGCATGTCGAGTTCCGCACGCCCTTCATGCCGAAAGCGCGGGGCCAGGCGCGGGGCAATAGTGGGGTGTACGTGCAGGGCCGCTATGAGATCCAGGTGTTGGACTGTTTTGGTCTGCCGCCCGCGGACAACGGCAGTGGCGGCATCTACAAGGTGGCGGTGCCCAAGGTCAACGCGTGCCTGCCTCCGGGCGAGTGGCAGACGTATGACATCACGTTCACCGCGCCGCGATTCGATGGGAACGGCAACAAGACGGCGGACGCAGTCATCTCGGTGGAGTACAACGGTATCCTGATTCACGACAAGGTCGTGTTAGGCGCGGCTTGCGGGGGTGGCCTGAGCGGCGAAGAGACGGCCGCCGGTCCGCTGATGCTGCAGGACCACCACAACCCGGTCCAGTATCGCAACATCTGGGTGCTGCCTCGTTAGCGCCGGGCGGGACCTTTCTGATCCACAGATGAACACAGATGAACACGGATGAATACAGATGCTTGTGTTCGCCTGCGCGCCGGTCTGTTGGCCCGTGGCCCAATGGCCTCAGACAGTCCTCTGGCGCCCATCCCCATGATGCATTCCGAACGACGTGAAAGGGCCTCCAGCGTGGAACTGAACCAAATCACAGAACGAATCATCGGCTGTGGCTATACAGTTAGCAACACACTTGGCGTGGGCTTCCTTGAGAAAGTCTATGAGAATGCCCTGACCCACGAGTTGCGCAAGGACGGGCTGCGTGTCGAGCAGCAACGGGCCATTCAAGTGGTCTACGACGGCGTCGTTGTCGGAGAATACGTGGCAGACTTGCTGGTGGAAGACACGGTTTTGGTCGAACTGAAGGCCCTCAAGGCGCTTGAAGGTGTTCACGTGGCGCAGTGTTTGAACTACATGTGCGCAACAGGACTCAGGGCGTGTCTTCTGCTCAATTTCGGTGAGACGAAGCTGGGGATCAAACGGCTGGTTCGATGATCCCCAAATGGACGCTCAATCCGCACGGCCATTCCATTTGCATTTATCCGTGTTCATCCGTGTTATCTGTATTCATCTGTGTTCATCTGTGGATCATGTTTCTAGAGGGCGCCTTTTTCGATGGGGACGCGGATTCTGAATCGGGCGCCGCCTTGGTCTCGATTGGCGTGGGTGATGGAGCCGCTGTGAGCGGTGACGATGCGGTGGCAGATGGCCAGGCCGAGGCCGGTGCCGCCTTCTTTCTTCGAGAAGAAAGGTTTGAAGAGATCTTCGCCGGGGTTGAGGTGGATACCCGGGCCGTCGTCGAGGATGTCGTACTGAATGTCGGCGCCTTGTCTGGAGATGACGATGGTCACGCGGCCTCCTTCGGCGACGGCGTCGATGGCGTTGCCGGCGACATTCGAGACGGCTTGCGCAAGCTTTCTGGGGTCGGCCCGCATGAGGGGCAACTCGCCCTGTTCCTCGACTTCGAAGGTCACGCCCTTTTCTCGCGCGGCCGTCTCGCACAGCGCGCGCGCGCGGTCGGCCGCTTGCCGGGCTTCGCACGGCGTCATCTCAAGGTCGAACGGACGGGCGAATCCCAGAAACTGGGAGATGGAACGTCCCATGTTCTGCGTTTCTTGGAGGATGGTCTCGACACGTTTGCGGTATGGACTGTCGTCCTCGAGTTTGCGTTCGAGCAGTTCGGCCATGCCGCCGATAACGCTGAGGGGACTGCGCAACTCATGCACGACGCCCGCCGTCAATTGCCCGATCTGGGCGAGTTGCTGATTGAGTTCGGCGGCACGCTCCAGCGCGCGCCGTTCGGTCATGTCGACGAACAGGAACACGGCGCCGTTGAACGGCTCGGGGCCTTCCAGGAGCGATGCCGAGAATCCCAGTTCTTTTTTCTCACCGCTCTCGCGTGGCACGGCGACTTCCTCCCGTTCTAGGGGGCGGTGTTCGTTGAGCACCGTGTGAAGCTTGAGCAGGAAGGCGGGGGGGAGTGGCAGTTCGTCGACGAAGGCGCCGCGTTTGATGGCTCCGCACGGGAGTCCGAGGTGGCTGCAAGCGGCTGCGTTGGCCACTAGTACGCATCCGTCTTTGTCGAGGGCTAGTACGCCGCTGGCGAGGCTGTCTATGATCTGTTCATAGACGGCCGGGGCTGCGTGTCTTGTGTGTGGGCTATCTTTGCTTGTCCCCATGCGGTCGAAGTTCCCTATTCGTCTACATGCGCCGCCGAATCTCCCGTGCCAACACGGCGAACTCGTCGAGGCTCAGTGACTGCGCCCGGCGTCCGGCGTCGATCCCCGATGCCTCGAAGGCTTCGAGCACGGCTTCCCTGGGTGCACCGAAGTGTCCGGTTCGCGTCAAACAGTTGCGCAGGGTTTTCCGGCGCGACGAGAACGCGGCGCGGATGACGGAGATGAGAAACGGCGTGTCTATGTCAGGGTACGGCGGTTTGTCGTGGCAGCGCAGGCGCACGATGCAACTGTCGACGTTCGGGCGCGGTGCGAAACAGGTCCGCGGCACGAAATGCACAATGTCCACTTTGGCGTAGCACCGTGGCACTACAGACAATATACCATAGTTTGGTGCCCCGACGGGCGCCGCCATGCGCTGGCCGACTTCCTCTTGCATCATGACGACGATCCGGTCGAAATGCAGCGGCGATTCGAGAAAATGGAACAGGATCGGCGTGGTGATGTAATAGGGGAGGTTGGCGATCATCTTGTACGTGGCGCCGCCGGGGATGAACTCTTCGACGAGCTTGGGCAGGCTGTGGTTGAGAATGTCGCCCCGGAAGAGCACCACGTTGTCCACGTCGCCGAACTGATCCTCAAGACAGGGCATGAAGGCATTGTCGATTTCGACGGCCAGCATGCGGCCGGCCTGTTTGCATATCCGCGCCGTCAGCGCGCCCAAGCCGGCGCCCACTTCGACGACATAGTCCTCGGCGGTGAGCGCGGCCGCGTCGACCAGGATGCGGTTGATGTTGTCGTCCAGCAGTAGGTTCTGTCCCAGCCGCTTCTTGAATCGAATGTTGTACTGATGGCAAAGGTCGCGAAGGTTCATGCCGCGTGGGGCTCCACGAGTTGTCTTGATTCATCCGGCCGTGCTTGTCGCCATGCCGTTTCTTTCGTTCGGTCAGCAAATCCCCGGCAGTATACCCCGGTTCGTAGCGTATTCAAAGCCAGGCAAGTCGTTGCGTGACCTTCAGATAGTGCGGGTGCGCTCTCGATGGGGTGCGCTTCGCGGCGGGACACGTCCCGGGGTTGATTGAGTCTTGACTGTGTTAGTTAACTTGAACGCATATCGTGCTTGACAGAATCGGGGTCGAGACGATATGCTATCAAGGTGTGAAAGCTGTGCAAATGTGGGGTGTCTGCGTTAGATCGCCATGGAGTACGGTGAGGCAGGGCCCTCAAGAGCGTGAGTAGGAGGGAAGAGAAGTGGGACAGGATGAAGTGCAGGGACGTTTCGAAGGCAAGGTGAAGTGGTTCAGCGATCAGAAGGGGTATGGTTTTATTGAACGCGATGCCAGTTCGGACGTGTTCGTCCATCATTCGGCTATCCAGATGAACGGCTTCCGGACGCTGAAGGAGGGAGAGGAGGTCTGCTACGATCTCCTAGACAGCCCCAAGGGGTTGCAGGCTGTCAATGTGGTACCGGCGACGGACCAGCCGTAGTCTGTTTCCCCCGAACGCCGGGTAGCGTATTGTGGCGCGCCCGAAGAGCTTGGTTACACGCGAGATACGCTCAGCCACGCCATCACCAGGTGGGTGAAAACC
>JAACEL010000048.1 GCA_011682535.1 Nitrospiraceae bacterium
GAAGCGGGAACGCGATCGGCAAGTCGCCAACAACTTCCTGGGCGAGATCGCCGCCCGACTGTTCCCACTTGAGCCGTGCATCGCGCAGCGCGGCCTGCTGCCCGCCGTTTTCGAGGATGCGCTTGAATTCGGACCGCAGATTGTAGAACACGGACGGGTCGAGGTTGGCTTCGCCCATCAGATCGAGCATATGGGTATAGTGTTTGAGGGCTTCCTGCGAGTTGCCGCTTTCCTGGGCCGCGTTGGCCAGGTCGAAAGACTCCTGGGCCTTGCGCAGCACCTCGGTCATCGCGGTAGGCTGCACGGGACGCAACTCTTGCGACTCGACGCTTGCAACGGGTACAGGGTCGAATTGGTGTACCTCGCGCTGGGTGGCGCAGCCACCCACGCTCAACACGAAGGCAACGAGGGCCAAGATCGGCAAGAGGGCTCGTCTTGTGTACACTTCCAGCGGGTCTCCCTTGTCGGGCGCGTCTTCTCCGCGCCGTGTTACAGCCTTGCGGTCGTCCCTCCCCCGGAAAGCGAGATTCAGGTTTATCTCAAGTGGCCATAGTATAGATGGCAAAGCCACTCCAGTCAAGTACCAACGCTGGGGCAACCACAATATGTAGTGCCTCTATCGCCTATCCGACCCGCTTCGTGCACAAGTAGTGGAGCCTGAAGGCACAACAGAGCGGTCACGCCAACTCATCCGGCTCGAACCCGTCGCGGTAGTCGCGCTTGAGATAGCGGTTCGCTTCGCGGTCTTTCACGAACCGCTCTTTCTTAGGGTCGAATTCCAGCGAACGTCCCAAGCGATACGCGATATTGCCGACATGAATGTGGATGCACGAGTTGTGGCCCGCCTCGACCGGCGCGCCGAGTTCCTCGGCCTTGCGCGAGCGCATCGCGTCGAAGAAATTGCCGAACACGCCGTTGCTCGGCGGTTCTTCCACCTCGACCGGGATGGGCTCATTCTTGTAGTTGAAGAACCCCGCGCCGCGCACGTAGTAACCTTCGGTCCCGAAGAAACTGTTGCTGCAGCTCCGGTCGCATTTCTCGGGGAACGAGCCCAGATTGCGGACCTCGAACGTCAGCATCGAACCATCGGCGTAGGTATACGAAGTGGCCTGCGTGTTGGGCGTCTCACCATCGTCGTCCCAACCATAGCGCCCGCCCTGGCTCATTACCTTCACCGGCGCGCCACGGTTGTGGCCCCAGCAGGCAATGTCCATCTCATGCACGCCCTGGTTGCCGATTTCGCCATTGCCGTACTCCCAGAACCAGTGCCAATTGTAATGCACTTGCAGACCGCCGCGGCCCTCGACGCGCTCCAGGTACGGCCGCCGCTTCGCCGGCCCTTGCCACAGCGTCCAGTCGAGATAATCGGGGGCCTTGCCGGGCCGGCCGTGGCCGATAGCATGGCGGTTGCCGTTCTTGTAGACATAGCCCCGGGAATGCACAATTTCGCCGATGAACCCGTCATGCATAAGTTGGATGTCGCGCATGAGGGTGCTGCTGAGGCGGCTCTGCGTGCCGTGCTGCACGATGCGGCCATATTTTTGGGCGGCGGCGACGAGTTGGCGGCCCTCCCAAACGTTGTGCGACAGCGGTTTCTCGACGTAGACGTCTTTCCCCGCCTGACAACCCCAGATCGAGGCAAGGGCGTGCCAGTGGTTGGGGGTCGCCAGCGTAATCGCGTCGATGCTGTCGTCGTCCATCACGTCCCGCAAATCGGCGTACAGCTTCGGCTTGCTGCCCTGGGCCTCGGCCACTTCCTGTGCCCGGCGATTAATCACGCGCTCGTCGACGTCGCACAACGCGGCGACTTCGACGCCGTTCTGTGCGATGCACTCGCGGATATGGGCGCCACCTCGACCGTTGAGGCCGATGCAGCAGACGCGGATGCGGTCATTGGCTCCAAGTACGGTACCCTTGGCCATCGTGCTCGCGGCGACAACGGCCGAGGCCGACGTACCCAAGAATGTTCTGCGTGTGAATTCCATGTACCTTCTCCTTACGTGGCATGACGCGGCCGACTCGCGAGACGAACACGCGCCGAGGTTCCCGTTTTCCTGCGAAGAAACCATTTTGGCGCACTCGAGGACAGAACGCAAATAGCGCTGGCCCCCATCGCTCGCCCCCGCTCAACGCAAGAGATGAGCAAAACCGAGGGACTGACCCCGTAGGCAAAAGGCCAACTCGCGGCAAAGCGATTTCTTCACCTTAAACTGTTTTAGGAGGCGGGCTGGTTGAGAATCGCCTCGACGTCATCGACCGTGGCGGGCAACTCGATCACACACCGGAAACCCCGGTTAGGCGCGTATTCCTCGAATCGGGCGAGGCCGCGCTGAGCGAGCGGAGCGCTGCTTGGGATGGCGTAGTCGCCCCCACGGACAACGACGACCGAGCCAAAGTAGATGCCGGCGGGGTCTTCGCGGCCATCCGCGGGGTCATAGGGCAGCGGCTTGTCGAGCGAGCGCGTCCATTCGGACACGTTCCCCGCCATGTCCAGACAGCCGCACCAGGAGCGATCCGTCTCTTCGAAGGAGCCCACGGGCGCGGTCCGGTCATACCCGTCGTCAACACCATACGTGTTGGCCTCGTCACCCACCCAGCCTTCGCCCCAAGGAAGAGGAACGGGCGTGTCGCCATAGGCCGCGCGCGCCCACTGGGCCTCGGTCGGCAGTGTAGCGCCACGCGAAGCCGCATAGGCCTGGGCATCGTAGAACGGGAGATTGGCAGCGGGAAGGTCCGGCTCGTACCGTCCGATTGGCCGCCACTGCTCGCGCTCACAAAAGGCGGCGAACTCGGCCCACGAGACTTCCTTCTCGTCGATGAAGAAGCCGTCGAGCAGCACGGTCTCTCCGGGATTGTTGGCATCCACGGCCACCCGGCCCGGCGGCACGAACACCATGGCTTCCATGCGCGGCTCGATCAGCGTCGGCGCGAGGTAACACTGCAACACCTGCCACGCCGTCTCAACCGGGTTCTTGTCCCCGGTGGCGCGCAGCATCTGCATTTCATCGAACCGCCTCTTGGCCTTGACCAGCAGCGGTTTGCGGTCGCTATTGCGCAGATTTACAGCCCGGCTTTGGGCCTTCTTGATGAGCTTGTCCAGCCGGGCATACTCCGCGGCACGGGAGCCATCTTGGGGAGTAGCGGGCTCGGGCGCGGCTTCCATCGGCGTCTGCCGGCCATGGGGCGCGGAAACGGCTGGTTCACGCCGATCGATCACGTGGATCGCCGCGCCGCTCGCGGCCAGTATCACAATCATGGCTACAACCCCCGCCAGCTTGCGCACGCCCGGCGCCCGGCCTTTGGCTTCGATCACGGTGGACGTCGGCTTTCTTGAAACCGCGCGCTGCGGTTGCGAACGCGCGTTGGCGGCATCGAGGATAGGACGCAAGGCGGCACGCAACTCGCCGGCATTGCGGAAGCGCTTGTCCGGATCGGGATCTACGCACTTGGCGACAATCGCGTCGAGAGCGGGGGGCACGTCGCGCGTAAGCTGCGATGCCGGTTTCGGGACACCGGAGGGCACGTTGCCGGTGAGGATCTCATACAGCACCACGCCGACGCTGTAGATATCGGCGCGCGCATCGACGTCGGCGCTGTTCTTGATCTGCTCCGGCGACATATAGAACGGCGTGCCCATGACCACCGATGTTCCCGTCAGCCGCGTCGTGTCCATCAGCTTCGAGATGCCAAAGTCCATCAGCTTGACCTGGCCGTCCCCGGTGAGCATCACATTCTCGGGTTTGATGTCGCGGTGGACGGTGTAGTCGTGGGCGTATTCAAGCGCACCGCAGAGCTGGTCGATGATGTCGAGCGTGGTGCGGACGGGTAGCCGTTGCCCGGGAGGAAGCGAGTCGATCATGGTGCGTAGCGACTTGCCCCGAACCAGTTCCATCGAAATATAGATCGTGTTGCCCGTCATGCCGATGTCGTGAACACGCACGACGTTCGGGTGCGACAGCGCACGCGCGATGCGCGCCTCGTTGAAGAACCGCTCCACCACCATCTTGTCGCGCACAAACTGCGGCAACAAAGTCTTCAGCGCCACATCTTCCTTCAGCGCATTGTCTTTCACGCGGTAGATGCAACCCATCCCCCCACGCCCGATCATGCCCAAAACCGTATAGCGCGACGCCACGATTTGCCCCGGGCAAAACTCGGTCTGCCCGGCTTGGCCGGCCACGGGCTTCGGGGGCCCCTCTGACGGTTTCAACGGCGTACTGCACCGCGCACACGTCGTACGTCCTTCGGGGTTGGCGAAGGTGCATTTCGGACATGTGACGTTGGGCATCGCGGACTCCCTGGCACGCGCCACAGCGGCGGCGTGCTCTACAGCGTCTACTATCGTCCACTATAGACATGATGCCACCACGCCGCAACATGCGGCAACAATCTGACTCGACAGGCCCGAAAGCGGGGAATGACGCCGTCTTGGCGTTGTGTTTGAGTATGCGCCTCGCTTCTGTCGCCGCTCGCTTGCATCAGTCCCTTTTTTGCGGCGTTTCTATCGGCGGAGCGAGGCGAAAGCAACGCCCCAGCGTCAGAAACCTGCGATGCGGATGCCTTTGTGAATGGGCTCGGGGGCGTGGTGGGTGTCGAGGTAGTGGCAGAGGAAGGCGCAGCGGTCGGCGTCGATGAGGTGGTCGTTGCCTTTTTCGTAGACAATGTTGCCGCTGGCCGAGACGGCGTAGGTGTGGGAGGCGTATTGGGATTCGCGGTCGGGCAGGGCGGGGAACACGATGCTGTGTTCGGCCATGCGGCGTTGGAGGATCTCGGTCATGAACTGTTTTGTGCGGCGGCGCATGGGGGTGCCGTCGGGCAGAGGTTCCAGCTCCAGCGTGCTGCCGAATTCGTAGGCGTGGATCTTCTGGCACCAATCTTCGCCCTGGGCCATGAGGTTGTGGGCGACGGCGCGGCCGCTGTTGCCGCAGTCGATACCGATCCCGCGGAAACCGTAGGCGGCGTCGAGCGCGGTGACGATCTCCTGCTGGCGGGCGTAGTTGACACCGTGCAGGTGTACGCGCAAGACGTTGGCGAAGTGGGGCTCGGCGGCGTGATAGACGACGAACTCGGAGGGGTCACGGGCGTAACCTAAATCGCACCCGAGATAGTAATCTCCGGGGACAACTTGGGCGGGGGCTTCGAAGGCGTCCTGTTCGCCAAGGGCGATGTCGTGGAAATCGAGCCCTTCGTCCACACAAGCCAGGTAGTCGTCCAGGTTGAACGCGGCGTAAGCGGGCGTGCCATGCTGCCCGAGCACGCGGTGGATGTAGCCGGGGGCGTCGCGTCCGCCGTAGAGCAGGGCAAGCTCGGCGTTCTTCTCCGGTGTGAAGTCGGGATTGAGCGAGGAGGGCCAGTTGTACTGCTCGGCGCTGGCCATTCTGGTCATTCGGTAGAACGAGTTGCGCAGGCCGTTGGGCACTCCATAGACCCAGCGCCGTCCGCCGCCGTTGAGCGCCTGGTACAGCTCGCCCCAACTCGCCTCGGTCATCTCTTGGGCTTCGTCGATGATCTGCCAGTCAACGTGCATGCCTTGGAAATTCACCCCGCGTGGTCCCGCGATTCGCCCCCACAGCACGAAGCCGTTGGAGCAGCGAATGAACCATGAGGGTGAGCGGCGCACTTCGACTACACCGGAGGAGAATCCTGGAGTGGTCTGGAAGCGGCGCACGATGCGGTTCATGAGGGGGAATAGATGATTCTCGCATTGGGTGGCGATGAGCATTTCCGAGTCGGGCCGTGCTACCGCGGCCCACAAAGTCATGATCTCGATCTCGACGCTCTTGCCAACGTCGCGTCCATCGCAGTGAACTTTGCGCGGAGCGAACGACTCGATGGAGTTCGCCTGGTAGGGACGCACCTGCCAGGGGTGGCCGTTTCGGTCCTTCATGTGCTTGCGCGCGAAACGCGCGCGCTGATGGAGGTTGACCCACCGGTCAATCTCTTCTTGCGAAAGCTCGGGGCGTTTCCGCATCTGGTTACGCGCTCGCCTGGCACTCAACTGCATACTGCATTTCCTTTCGCGAGCACGAACCGCCGCAGTTCCACAACCCGCCGTGTCGAAACCCTAGCCCGGATATCTCACCGGCTTTCTGCTGCGCGTGCGAATCTCACACCATCTCAGGCACTTGCCTTGCCCGCCGACCTCGACGTGTCTCGACACGCTGTCGCCGGCGGCCTGTGTCAAGTGCCTGACCTGACGCGATCTTCACGCGCTCGCGACGAAACCCGGTGAGATATCCGGCTAGCCCCCTAAGCCTTCGGAGCGGCCTCTTTCTTCTCTTTGGCAGCGCGGCGTCGCTGCTTCCGGGCTTCGAACTCCAAGGCGTCTTCGAGGATTCCTTCCGCCTTCTTGAGAATCGGTTTCATCTGGTCCTGAATGCACACCTCATTCGGTGTTCCTGCTTTGCCGCACGAGTCTTCGAGTTCCTTCATCGCTTTGCGCAACCTTTCCCGAGCCCTGCCCAGGGCTTCGACGAGTTGAAGTTCCATGTTTCTGGCGGGTTTCTTTTCTTCAAGAGCATCGCAGTCGCCGTCATTTCTGACAAGGCGCCGTTCGAGACGGCGCACCACGAGGAAGCTGGCGACTACATCGTCGCCGCGGAGCAAGACGATGGGGGTCTGTTCAACGCCGCGCCGACAAAACATGTCCACGATGGCATCCCACAGGCAGGCGGCCACCGAACATTCGTCCTCCTCGCCGCACTCCGGATCCGTGATGAGTTGTCTGAGTTTTCCCGACGCCGTCTTCCCCATAGCCTCCTCCGTCTAGTCCGGTGAGATATCCGGACTAGCGGCGTGCCCACTGGCCGCACGCCGCCTGTGCGGTTTCATGCCTTACAGCCCAGGGCGTCGCACCGTTTGGGTGGCGGGGGGAGGAACCAGAAGGGGGCGGGAGCGCAGGCAATGGGTTGCCGGCGGTCCCGCCCCGCTCAGAAGACAGGAACAGACTGGGGGCAAGCGACTACTTCAGGAGTTCGATCTTGTGAAGAATGATGCGGAAGCGCTCGCCCTTCTTGAGCTTCCCCTCGGGCACATTGACGGCGACACACAGTCCTTCGATCTGCCCGTTCCACCTGGGATGACCGGCGACGTTGAATCTATAGGCTTTGGCGCGGGGCCGTGGGCCGGGCTTCTCGGAGTGTTTGAGACGCTCGTCGGCAAAGGGCCAGCCCTTGCCGGGCTTGCCGTCTTCCGAACGAGCCCAGAGCAGGGTGACACGGTCGGGATCGACTTCCGTTACGCCCGTACCTCCCCGGATATCCAGGGAGAAGGTGACTCGGACGGCGTCCACCTCTTTCGCCGGCACGTTGGCGTTGCGGAGTACGGGGCCCGCGCCGTCACCGTCGAGGTCGAGATAAGCTCCGCCAGTCTTGGCTTCACGCAGTTGTTTGCCGCGACCGGTCCACTCCCACTTGCCAGCCTCAAGTTTGGTGAAGTCCCATTCCTTGACGACCTTCATGGGTTTGGGTTTGGCCGCGGGTTTCGACGCAGCCTCAGCGACGTCTTGTTTGGCCGAAGGTTTGGGCTTGGGACGGCCAGCGGTTGGTTGTGCGTCATCTTTGGTTGGGGCGCCCTTGGAACACCCGCAAAGGAATGCTGCTACAACAACGCACACGGCAACACGTAAAAGGGCTCGCATCTAAATTCATCTCCTATACTTAGAACGCTCAACAGGGATTCTACCAACGATATGTCTACCGCCACAGTGCAGCCGTCCCATGAGCAGACGGCGCCTACAAGTAACCGAGAGATCTCAGTTCCTCGCTCTTGTCTTCGTCGATGGTTGCTTTTGGGCCCGCTTCCGCCACCGAGACGTCCAGTCCATTTCGCCACGCCAGAGAATGCGCAAGCAGGTAGTCGGCGAGAACCGGACGCAGGATGGCGAGGTCACGCTGTTGTAGCGGATCGAGTATCGTGTCGTAGACCTCATGACGCACTCCAGCCGAGTTGCGAATCAGCACATATCGCTCCCACAGGTACGCCTCGAAGGGAGGAGCGCTCTGGCATTGCGCGAAGTTGAGAGGCCCTTGACGATGTACCGGGTTCGGTTGCCGCAGGTCACGTCCGACGAGGGCGGCGGGCGTGGGTGCATCCAGCCAACCACACACTGTGGGAAACAGGTCGACGGTGCTCACGACGCCGCTACGCCGCTCCCCTTTGTGGTGCAAGCTGGGATCGGGGCCGTAGTGGACAATGAATGGCACTTTGACGAGCGTGTTGTAGGGGGGGTCGCTGTGGCCAAGATGGCCATGTTCATTGAACTCTTCTCCATGGTCGGCGGTGATGATGACGACGGTGTCTTGGTCCAAGCCTAGCTCTTTCATGCCCGCGAACAGGGCTTTAACTTGGTCGTCAACGTAGCGAACATTCTCGTCGTACCGTGCCTGTAGTTGCTTCACACTTTCCGCCGTCTTCGGACGACGTCCTATCTCGGTCTCGTGCATCACCGTGTCGGCCGGATCGATGCTCTCGATCGGGTCGTAAGTCATGGTTTGGTTGTAGGGGTTCCCCGTTGCGTATGGGGCGTGGGGCGGGAAGTAGTGGACATACAGGAAAAGCGGATCGTCGGCATGGGCCCCCAGGAACTCGAGTGCCCGCGACGTCACCTCGCCGGACGTACGGTTCTCACCTCGTGCATGCCCAGGAAAGATGTACTCGTAGGTGTCAAAGCCGCGGCTGAGCCGGTAGCGTTCGTCGAAGAACGGGTTTTCTGCGATGCAGCCTGTCGCGCAGCCCGAATCCTTGAGTATATCGGCCAGAAGAGGCAAGGCGTCTGCGACGCGGTCATCGATTGCTCCCACGCCGTGGGCGAACGGGTAGAGCCCGGAGAAAATGGACACGATGGAGGGATAAGTCCAGGATGCGGTCGAGTACGCGCGCTCGTAGACAATGCCATTTTGAGCAACGGTGTCGATGAAGGGCGACACGCTGCGCATGGCCCCGCCGAAGCCGAGCCCGGAGACGCGCAGGGCGTCGAGAACGACGACAACCACTTTGGACGCAGGCGCCAGCCCACCCGGGCTGCCCCGGCCAGGTTTGGATGGATTCGGCTGGTCAATCCAGATAGCGGGGTCGTTCCAGATGGCGCGTTCTGAATCCGTACACCCCGTGGTGTCGAAGACCAGTTCCGCGAACTGGCCCGCCAGGTGCGTCAAATCCGTCTCCAAGTAGGTCCGTGAGTCGTCCTGGACTTCGTCAAACCCAAGCACTTGATGCTGAACACCGCCCAAGGAATCCCAACGCAGGGATACGGTGGCGCCCTTCGCATCAGAACCCTCTTTGGCATATCGCAGGACGCAGCGATTGGCGTCCGGCACGGAAAACGGGATGGTCAGGCGGGTATCCGGCTGCTGGGCAATCTTGCCATCGTCCAAGACCGCGACGGTCCGTGCCTGCCGGGGGAGTTCGTCTTGGCTCGTGGCGTCAACCGGAAGTTCGCCGGGCATGAGTAGCTGCAGCGCTACGATGCCGAAGGAAACGCGGCGGGCATCTGCCTTATCGCCACCGCGACCCACATCCCGAGCGGACAGCGCGTAACGACTGAGGAAGGTGAGCTTGTTCGCCCCCGTGTGTTGAAGGGCGGCGGGAACGGCCATGTCAAAGCGCGTAATGCTCCAACCGGCTTCCGGGGCGAACTGACATGCCCCGATCTCCGTGCCGTTCCACAGCACATCCACACGCTGGGGATGCTCCTTGTCAACAAAGTGGGGCCGAAGCGTCAGCGCGAGCACGCGATCGCGCGGTTTGCCCACCGTTAGCGTCAGATCCGACACGATCGACCCAGACCACAGACACCCGCTGTGAACCACGAGTCCGTTGTTGTGTTCCTCGCGCCATCCATCCCCCAGCGCCAGACGCAGATCCTCCGACTCGTAGTGCAGGAACGTAGTCGGCGCATTCTCGATACGCGGAATGGATGAATCGCTAAGCTCGAGCCACGATTCCAGTCCTTCCGCCGAGGCGGTGAAAACCAGACAGATAGCTGCCGACGCCATCCAAACGGAGGTGTATCGAGAGTGGAAGCAAAACGCAACTGCTCCCCATCGCCGGGTCTTCTGGGACATTCTGATAGCTTCTCCTGTGGACCACGATGGCCAACGACGAACAAGAATCATTCTCGCTGGCGCCACATATAAACGAATTTCGCGTCCGTTCTGGGGACAGGTGTCCGCGGAACTCGAAGTATAGCATGATCGCTTCGGACTGTTCTGCGCCGTTGTACGCCGAACTCCCGGAATGGGACGGAAGCAGAGGAACACTGGCGGCTTCCGATCATATTCCAGACCTGGCTCATCCCCAGTTTGGCGTCCGGTTCCCAGGGAACCGTATCCGCGCTGAGCCCAGAACCAATCCAGCCCTCCCCGGCGGGGCGACAGGCTGTAGCCGTGGGTTCGCGTTGCTCACCCACGGCTGCCAGCCCTTCGGGCCTATCCGCCGTTCGGCGCACCCTCATCCAGCGCGGGACGTCCGAACCATTCCAGAAGTGAAATGTTCACGCCCTTCGACCGTCCATGGAAACTGGGGATCACTCAGCTTCCAGACTCGCTCGTTTGAAAACGCTTCCTGGGATCCCGTAAGGTTGGCCGCGAGGAAGTTGCCTGAAGTGGACTTTCAACGTCCCTGGCTTTGGGCGGCGCCGTGACGGCATCTAAGGGGATGACTTCGCACGCGATGACAAGCGATCAAGCACAGATGACGGCCGAAGAAACGCCGGAGCAGCCTTCGTCCCTCAAGGGCGCCTATGGGGCGTTTCTGGGTGTTGCGGCGGCCGGGTATCTCGGCATCATGCTGTTTGTGTTCGCGTTTGGGATGTATGGTGAGCGGCTGACACAGGGGGTGGATGCCGCTTGCGCCGAGGCGGCCTTTCAGAGCGGCAAAGAGGCGGAGGCGCAGGGCAATATCGACTTGGCGATCCAGCGCTATCACCAGGCGTTGGAGGGGACGTTCGCGGACCCCGCCCGGCGCCATGAGTGCGGGCGCTCCATTGGCGATGCTTTGTTTCGCCTGGGGCGCTACCAGGAAGCGGCGGACGCCTACCGCCGCCTACCGCCGGAGGCCTTCTCGAAGCCGGGACATTGGGCGGGCTACGTTACTTCGGTGTGGTATGCGGGCGACTACCGGGAGACGGAGCGGCTGGGCAAGGCCTGGCTGGCCATGGCTGACGCCGAGAACGACACGAAACAGCAGGTCTGGGCAAACTACACGCTGGGAAACCTTTACGAGCGTCAGAAGAAGCTGCATAAGGCCTTGCAATACTATCGGGCCGCTTCCGAGCATAAGCCCGAGGGGCAGGCCGGCATCATGGTAGCCCGCATGTTGAACAGGATGGACCGCCGCGCCGAAGCCGTGGAACAATTGGACGCGTTCCTGGCGCTGGTGCCTTCGGGTGAATTGCACCAGAGTGCCCAGCGATTGCGGCGCGCTTGGCTTGACGCGGGACGCCCCTGACAAGGGCACGGCACACGGCAGACTCGGGGAGTATCAGGGGGGATCTGGGAAAGGAGACACTGGTGAACCGGCGCGACTTCTTCAGAAGAGCCCTGTCCGGGGCGGCGGCGGGCAGCGTCATGGGATCCAGCTTTCCGGTCGCGATCGCGGAGGCGAAAGGGGCGCCTTCAGCAAGTGATGAGGCTCCCGCTGTCTTCGTAAAGCTCTGGGAGCAGGATATGCCGCCTTTAGTGGAACTTGAGACAAGAGCGGTGTACTTCAACTCGAAGGAGTCGCTGGATCTACTGGGCGAAGGGTGGGACGGTGCACACGGCGATATTTTCTGGAAGCGAGAGATGTGGGTCTGGGCCTCGAGACACACCGCCGAAGTGTGGCTGACGGTCCTGGCGCCTCGGGATCTCGAATTGCGCCTGGAACTCCGCCCCCGCCCTTTCAAGGCGTTGCCTGCGCAACGTTGTGAATTCATCTGGGGGGAAGAACGGCTCGGCAGCGTTGAGTTCAAGAAGGAGGACGGCCATGCCGTTCGCGAGGTCCGGTTGCGCGTGCCAGCCTCGTGCCAACGCGTCGGAAGAAATCGTCTTATTATCGCCAGCCGCTACGCGGCCTCACCCTCGTCGTTCGAGGGAGAAGGAGACGATCCGCGTTTCGCGGCCATCGCACTTAAAGCGCTGGAAATCCGCGAGATCGGAAAAGCCAGCGTCACACCGCGTCTCAGCTTCGAGGATGGCCAAGTCATCCAGAACCGCTACGCCCGCTGGCGCATCCCTTTCGAAGTCCCATCGACGGGAAAAACGGTGTTCGAGACGCGCCTTCGGGGCCGCGGGCAAGTCGTTCTCCGCCAGGACACCCTGGAGGGCACGCAGGAAACGGTGCTGCGCCAAGCGCAGTCCGATGGCTCAGAGAAGTTGGTGGCCGATCTTAGCCCCTGGCACGGGAAGCGGGTGGAGATCCTCCTGGAAGGAACCGGGACGGGTGCGGAGGAAGTGACATGGATAGAACCGGCGCTGCTGGCACCTGGGGGACAACAGAGCCCAAGTGACCTGGGCGAGCCGACGGCGCAGCAAGCCTTGCGGACGCCCAAGGCGCGCCATGTGGTGCTGGTGGTGCTCGACGCTCTCCGCGCAGATGCACTTGGCTGCTACGGTTACTATCGCGACACGAGCCCTTTTCTTGACGC
Organism: Nitrospiraceae bacterium; assembly: GCA_011682535.1. Taxonomy (GTDB): domain Bacteria; phylum Hydrogenedentota; class Hydrogenedentia; order Hydrogenedentales; family SLHB01; genus JAACEL01. The sequence continues at coordinate 12,626 of JAACEL010000048.1, forward strand.
GTTGTCCAGGAGGAGCGTTCTGTACGAGAACGCGCGATCGGCCTACACCTACACCTACCCGTCGGTAACATCATTGCTGACCTCACTGCACGCCTTCCAGCATGGGGTGCATCACCGACGTAACGATCGGCTTCAGAACGAGACGCTACTTGTCCAGCACTGGTTGCAGTCGCAAGGTGTCGGCACGGGTTGTGTTTCACAGAATCCCTTTTTGTCAGAAGGGCGCGGACTTGGGCGACATTTCGCTCTGTTCCAGGGCTTCTTCGATGGGGAGTCCCAAACGGCGAAAGGGTGTGCGGCGGTCACCGATGCGGCGCTTGAAATGGCGTCCCAGCTTCGGAGGGATCCGTCTTTTCTCTACGTGCACTACCTGCCACCACACGGACCCTATGAAATGGCGGGAGAGTTCGCCTATTCTTTCTCTTCAGTGTCCCGGGACGATGTCGATACGCGGTCTTGCTGGGCCAAATCCGTGCTCGGAAACGGCCGCGCCGCCACCATGCGGCAGATCGCCAAGATCCGGGCTGCCTACGACGAGAACGTTCGCAAGGCCGACGCTCTGCTCGAGGATCTGTTCTCAGGACTCAAGCGGGCAGGATTCGGATCTGAGACGGTCGTCATTATTACCTCCGACCATGGGGAGGAGTTCCTCGAGCACGGCGAGGCCGAGCACGGCGGAACTCCCTTCGAGACTCAATGCCACATTCCCCTCGTGGTAACCACGGTGTCCGAGGAGGGGTTGGGCAAAGGCGTTCGATGCATGAACCGTGTCGGCACAGTTGACTTGGCCCCGACGATCTGCGAGATTCTGGGCGTACCCCATCAGCCCCACGCCATGGGGCGGAGTATCTTCTCGGCGAGTCCTACCGCTTTCGAGCCATCGTTCTCTCAAGGTCCCGACCCGCTTGACAGGGATGTCGGCAAGAGGAGGGAGGCCTATGTGTGGGATCGCTACAAACTGCTTGCGGCCTTGCCGCCAGTAGAGGGATCGCTCAGTGAGGCCAATCGCTGGGCCCGTGTCTACGACCTGAGTCGTGACCCTCAAGAACGCTTCGACCTCGCGCCCTTCTTGCCAGTTCTCAGCAATTGCTTGCAGAGCCAGGCCCGCGCCTGGAAAGTCCGCCAACAAGCGGCAATCTCACCGGACGACCTGAAGGGGGCGGACGCTACTCGATCGGACGTTACAGACCCAGCCGTCGAGGAGGCGCTGGCGGCATTGGGATACCTGTCGGGGAACTAGCCGTCGGGCACCCCCGACTGGCACGTTACGCGACAGCCTCCGCTCACCCTCGCCCCCTTGTCCAATACGCGTCTCAGGCCGGTCTCGAAGTGTGAAAGAGCCGGATTTCCGCGCTAGCTCTTCGCGTCCATGGTGTGATTTAATGGGTTCGTCCGAGAATAAATTGTTGACTCATTGGGGCGAAACTGGCATCATGCTGATACGTCGCCTATCCGGGGTATCTAGTTGGCCGCCCTGGAGATGGGGTTATTTTGCCAAGAGGAGTCGCTTAATGTCTGCCGTCCGCCAACATCTGACAAGAGCATGTGTGCTGGTAACGCTGTGCGTGGTCATTATCGGGTGTCCACCGAACACGAACGTGGGGGTGGAGCTAAGTGCTACACCGGCGTTGGTGGACTTCGGAACGGAAGCCTCAACGCTTACGGTAGGCGTAACCAAGAATGCCACCACTCAGGCGATGGCTCCGCTCGTGGCCACGAGTTCGGATGATTGGATCGTGCTTGACGAGTGTGTGACCGTCGGCGACGGCTGTATTTCCAATGGCCCGCTGCTCCCGATCCGTCTTCTTATTCGGGTGGACCGCAGTCGTATGGCGCTGGGCGCCAATGTGGGATCCGTATTGCTCGAATCGGGCTCGGCCGCGGCTGTCGTGCTGGACATTCGCGCCGAGGCGCTGCTCGTGCCCGATTTCGACGTCAGCAATGTCAGTCCGGAGCCGGGCCATCCTATCTCGTTTGTCGATCACACGCAGGCCACCGCGGACGAACTGCCCATTGTGTCGCGCGAGTGGGACTTCGGCGATGGCACGACCAGTTCGGAGGTGAGTCCGGCGCACGTGTACAGCCAAGAGGGGACGTACACCGTGTCGCTGGCGGTGAGCACGGCGGGGCACACCGAGATTGCCACCAAGCAGGATTTGATTGTCGTAGGCGGGCGCCGCCCGACGGCGGATTTCGAGGCTTCGCAGTCGATGGTTTTCTCGGGGGACACGCTCGAGTTCGTCGATCGCTCTGCGTCGGGCTTGGGCAGTATTACAAGCTGGCTTTGGAACTTTGGCGACGGCATGGTCAGCCGCGATGCCAATCCCTTCCACGCGTATGCGGGCGCGGGTTCGTACACGGTCTCGCTGACGGTGACCAATGCGTTCGGTTCCGACACGGAGACCAAACAGGGCTTTGTTCTGGTGAAGAGCCGTATCGCGCCGGTTGCGGATTTCACGGTGGACAACGCCTACGTCAATGAGTTTGCGCAGTTCACCGACACGTCGGACGCCGGTTCGGCGCCTATCGAGACGTGGCGCTGGAACTTCGACGATGGAGTCTTGAGCAAGCTGCAGAACCCGCAGCATGTTTACACGGCGCCGGGCACTTACGACGTGACGCTTCAAGTCACGTCGGCGCACGGGGTCCACACGAAGACGATGGCGGTGGAAGTGGGTTTCTTCCCGCTGCAAGCGGACTTCAAGGTTAACAAGACGCGAGCCCTGACGACCGATATGCTGCAGTTCACGGATTTGTCGCAGCATGGGAACGTACCCATCACGGACTGGGTATGGGACTTTGGCGATGGCGCCTCAAGCACTGAAGAAACTCCTCAGCACCAATACACGCAGCCGGGTACTTACACGGTGACGCTACAGGTTTCCACGGCCAAGGCGACCGATACCATCACGAAGACACAGTATGTGACGGTATACGAGCCGCGGATCCTGGACGAGTTCGTTGGACGGGAAGACCCGGCGTATGAGTACTCGCTGGCGACCACGCTCAACGGTCCGGGAGTCACGGTGTACGTGCTGTATATGACTTCGCAGCAGTGGCGCACGGAAGAGGAAGTGGACAAGCCGCTGTGGAACCATTGGGTGACCATTGTGGAGCCCGCCGAGGTGCGCCACGAAACCGCTCTCCTGATGGTGTCGGGCGGCAGCAACAAGCGCACGAGCCCGCCGAACTCCGCGCCGGAGTTCCTGGTGAACTTGGCGGTGGAATCGGGCACGGTGATGGTGGTGCTCGAGCAGGTGCCCAGCGAGCCGCTGGTCTTCACCGATGAGCCGGATTCGCGTTATGAGACATCGGGACGCAGCGAAGACGAGATCATTGCTTACTCCTATGACAAATTCTTCCAGACCGGCGATGACACTTGGCCGCTGCTGCTGGCCATGACCAAGAGCGCGGTCCGTGCGATGGACACGGTGCAGAGCTTCCTGGGCGCGAAGAAGAGCCCGGTGCGGGTGGACGACTTTGTGATCACGGGCGCATCGAAGCGCGGCTGGACGACCTGGCTGACGGGCGCAGCCGACTCGCGCGTGCGCGCGATCGCCCCGATCGTGATCGACGTTCTCAACATCGACGACTCCATTAACCACCACCGCAGTGTGTACGGTTTCTTCTCGGACGCGATCATCGACTATACGGATCTCAACATCTTCTCGCAGCTAGACACGCCTGAAGGGCAGGCCCTGCTGCAGATTGTGGATCCCTATTCCTATCGCGACCGGCTGACCATGCCGAAGCTGATGATCAACTCGACTGGAGACGAGTTCTTCCTGCCGGATAGCGCCCAGTTCTACTTCGACGATCTGCTGGGCGAGAAACATCTGACCTATCTGCCAAACACCAACCACGGTCTGGGCGGCTATGGCAACGTAGCCCCTGTGCTAGGGCCCTGGTACCAATCGCTGCTGGAGGAAGGGGCCGAGCGTCCCCAGTTCTCGTGGACGGTAAACGCCGACAACACGCAGATGACGGTGGTAACGGAAGAGCCGCCCTCCGAAGTCCTGCTGTGGACGGCGGTATCGTCCAATCGAGACTACCGCTTGAACACGGAGTTGAACCCCAACATCGTGGCGTGGTCCTCGCAACCGCTGGCGCCCAGCGGCGTGAATCGCTATGTGGCCGAACCGGAGATCTCGCAGACCGGTTGGACGGCCTTCTACGTGCAGTTGATTTATCCGAGCGGCTACTTGGTCAACTCCCAAACGGCTCCCTACGTGCTGAGTACGGAGGTGCGGGTAGCGGCGCCGGTGCAGCCGATCGGCCCCCGTGCGGATTTCATGGTAGACGACAGGACCCCCGCGGTCGGGCAGCAGATCCGTTTCACTGACCTGACCGCCGAGGGCACCGCACCCCTCAACACGTGGACCTGGGACTTCGGAGAAGACGAAGCCCAGGATGGGGCAGAAAAGAGCGCGAGCAACGTGCGCGACCCGTACCACACGTATGATGCGCCGGGGACCTATACGGTGTCGTTGTTCGTGAGTACGTTTGACGGTTCGGACACTGTAACCAAGACGGCCTATGTCACCGTCGAAGGCGGTGGCGAGGGTGAGGGTGAGGGCGAGGGCGAGGGTGAAGGCGAGGGTGAGGGCGAGGGCGAGGGCGAGGGCGAGGGCGAGGGCGAGGGCGAGGGCGAGGGCGAGGGCGAGGGTGAGGGTGAGGG
>JAACEL010000331.1 GCA_011682535.1 Nitrospiraceae bacterium
CATGCGCGAACTACTAGGGTCGTTCATCCGCAGTTTCCACAAGGCCATCCGCGGCGAGATGGACGCGATGCGCAAACGTCTCGGCCCCTTCGAGGTTCCGCTGAAGAACGCCCGGCGTCCGGACGCGTCCGGCGACGGACCATGCTCCTCGGCGGGCAATCTGCTGAATGTCAGCATCTCGCGTGCGCGAGGGAAGCTGATCATTGTTGCCGATGTGAACTACTTCGCCCGCCGCGCTCCCAAGAGCGTGCTGAACGCGATCCTCAAACAGGCTGCGGCAGGGGGCCTCAAGACAACCCTATCGAGGGAACACTGACATGGCACGAAAGAGCGCGGTAGAGGAACGATTGGCGCGGTTGCAGCGTCTCGAAGACGACCCCGCCTCCGCGGAGGGCCGGCGCGACCTGCGCAAGGCACTCCAGGCCGCGAGCCGCACGATGGTGGCTTCCGCCGCGCGGATCGTTGCCACATACCAGCTCAACGACTTGGCGCCGGACCTCGAGGCCGCGTTCGACCGATTCATGACGAATCCCCTGCGCACGGACAAAGGGTGTATTGCCAAGCTCGGCATCGTCGACGCGCTGGACCGCATGGACGCCGGAGGTGAAGAGGTCTTCCTCAAGGGCATCCGACACGTTCAAATGGAGCCGGTATACGGCGGAAAAGCCGACACGGCGTCGAATCTCCGGGGCAACTGCGGCCTGGCACTCGCCCAGCTTGGGCATCCCGAAGTCCTCTACGAACTGACCACTTTGCTGATGGATCCGGAACATCAGGCGCGGCGAGCGGCAGTGAAAGCACTGACCTATTTGGCGCGCCAGGAGTCCGAGCTGTTGCTGCGGATGAAGGCCCTGTCGGGCGATCCCGAGCCCGACGTTGTCGCCGAGTGTCTGTCCGGGCTGGTGGAAATCGACGCCGGCCAGTCACTACCTTTCGTGGCCCGTTTTTTGGATGGGGATGACCCGGTGATGCTGGAAGGCGCTGCGCTGGCAATGGCCGGCTCACGCAAGGTGGAAGCCTTTGGGCTGCTGAGGAACTGTTGGATGGAGACCGTGGACCAGAGGGTCCGTCGGTTGCTCGTGCTGCCGATTGCCCTGACCCGGCAAGACGAGGCGCTGGAGTTCCTGTTCGAGGTGATCGAAGACGCCGGACGCGAGATGGCCATGGCCGCAATTGAAGGAGTCGGACTCTACGTCGGCGACGCGGACGCGCGCACGCGCATTCAGGAAATCGTCGATGCTCGCGACGATCCGGCCGTTACAGGGGCGTGGGCCGAAGTGTGTGGGGACGAGTAACTACAACCCCTCGATGACCTCCCGCGCGATTTGCACCCAACGCCGCACGCGTTCGGGATCGTTCTGCACGGTTTCGACATCCTTCAGAGTAATGTCGACGTGACAGCCGCGGCATGCGGTGAGGTCGCGCCGGAGAATCCGCCGGATGCGACCGGGGGCGAAGTCGTAGCCCACCATGTCGGACGGACTGGGACGATAGCTGATCACGTAGTCCGTGCCGATCTGCTCGGCGCAACGCGCCACATCGGCCATGGGGGAGACCGCGATTCTGCGCAGGTTGGGTATCTGCCGTAGCAGGTCGATCTTCAGCGTGAGATCTTCGCAGCAACCGTAGCCGACGAGTCCGAAGTTGGCCATAATGGGAATCTGATACTGCAGCATGAACTCGTCAAAGAGGCCGGGGCCGACGAGCGTCGTCTCCTGTGAGGCGCAGAAGTACCAGAGTTTGTCACGGGTGACGGGCGGGCCGTTTGGCGCGGGGTCGTCCAACTCCTCGGCGTAGGACATCGCCTGGTTCTCATGTGCCGATAGCGTCCAGTCGCCGGCCTGTTCGGCCTCGGCTTGGGCTTGCAGGATGCCGTCGCGCATAAAGGTTAGCAGTCTGTGCAGCCAGTCCGGATTCTCCATCATGTCGACCATGACCTGTTCGATGCCCCGCAGCCGCACGAGTTGATACGAGATGTCCCCGTACCAGTCGCGATAGATCGTGGCGCGTTCGACGTTGATCGTGATGATGTCGCCGATGGCGTCATGGAGTTTGTCGGCGCGGCGGGACGTTTCTTCTTCATCGATGACGTGGTGGGGTTCGACGAGCCGCGCCGCGTCCGCCAGTTCCTTGATGGGGGCATCCATCGTGCGCGAATGCCCCGCGATCCCGTCGCCCACCCAGTTGCACGGCAAGCCCCATACCCCCTCTGGAGGCGTTACCCAGGCGGCGTCGACGCTCACCCACGGCTCGAAGATGGAGTCATCCTGGAGCGTATCCCAGAAGAGGCTGTGCCGGAACCAGTTCTCTTGGTCCCGGTACAGCGGGTCCTCGCAGAGATGCTGGCATTCCGGCATCTCGTGCCAGGCGAATGCGCGCGCGTAGATGAGCGGGCGGTCGCCGTGCAGACTGTTCTGCTTTCGCCAGAGCGCCCGGCGCTCGTCCATACCATCCTGATGGCACACGTCCAGATAGTGCTTGGCCAAGTCACGAAGGATCGAACGTTCCTTTGTACTCATAGGTACTCCTGATAGTCCAGTCGAACGCAATCAAAGGGGTCGCCGATCCGCGCTCGCGCATTGTCCTATCGCCGTGGCCGGATTGCAACCCGAACGTCGGGTTGCGTATTGTGGCGCGCCCGAAGCAGCCGATGAAATATGAGCTTGCCGCGCGCGCCACGGTAGCGTTGACTGGCGCTTTCCGGAATGCAGCACACCGGCTTGCCCGAGACGGCGATTCTGATATAGTGGTCCAACGCGCCTTACAGGGCGGTTGCCGCTGGGGAACTGGGAATACCCATGAGCCGTATTGCACGTCTGCTTGGAATCGAAGCCCGCCCGCTCGGGCCTGGAGAGAAACCGAACGACGCGCTCGTTCGATTTGGGCTGTGCCTGGCCGCAGCGGCGGTCGCGGTGCGCCTGTTTTTCTGGTGGTACACCGGGCGTGTGTGGGAAGACGCTCTCATCGCTGTGCTGCATTCCGAGAATCTTGTACGTGGACTGGGCCTGACGCATGTCCGAGTGGGGGAGGGGCCGGTTCAGGGGTTCTCGAGTCCACTGGGCGTGATGATTCCCCTGATGGCCGATGTGTTCCATGTCGGTTGGGGGCTGCCGTGGCTCAAGTTGGTTTCGGCGTTCGCGGGCGGGGTGGCCGTGCTCTACACGATGGCGATCGCCCTGCATCCCAAGGTGCGCCTGCCCGCGCCGTTGGCCGTGTTGAGCATGGCCTACGTGGCCTTCGAGCATCACCAGATCCTCTGGGGCATGGCGGGTATGGAAACCCAACTGGCCACTTGCATCCTGCTCATGTCGGTCTACTACGCCATTTGCTTCGAAAGTGGGGAGGGCCGACGAGGCCCGGCGCCCGGCACGGTGCGTCTGGCCGTGGCGTTGGCCTTGTGCATGTACGCCCGCCCCGACTTCGCGTTCTGGACCCTCATTGTGGGGGTCTACGTGTTCGCCCACGACCGCCGCCAGTTTCTCTGGGTGGCCGGCATTGCCCTGGCCCTGTATGCGCCCTGGATTGTCTTCACCACCCTCTACTACGGTTCCCCGATTCCCAACACCATCGTCGCCAAAGGCCTCGGGTATGAACTGTGGTCCACACGCCCCGGCCTGACGCTTGCAGACGTTACCCGAAACGTCTGGGCACGGATTGGCGGCCACTACCTTCCCGGCAGCATCTTTCAGCCGCTGGGGCCCTCCTTCGCCGGACACGGCACCCACTTCAGCCAAGTCTTGCGTGACGACGGCCTGGTGTGCCGCTTGATGCTTCTTCTGGCCATCGCCGGGGGCGCGGCCGCCATCCACGGACGCCAGTGGGCCTTCCTGCCCATTATCGCCTTTGCCGTCGTCTACAGCGCCTACTACGTCTTCGGTGTCGCCATCGTATTCGGGTGGTACGTGGTTCCGTTCTCGGCATGCGTCGTCCTGCTCAGTGCCCGCGGGCTGGCGGCCGTGGCGACGCTGGCCAACGGACGGCTCCGTTCGCGTGCGCTGTGGGGCGTGACGGCCGCCTACCTGGCCGTCATGGTGGGCGTATTGCCCACCACTATTCACGCGGAACGGCGCATTCAGCGCGACATCGAGGGCACCGTGCGCGAACCCATGGCGCAGTATCTGGCGGAGGTGATGGACGAAGATGACACGGTGGCCTGCGAGGCCTTGGGCTACGTGGGGTATTACTCGGGACGAACCGTGTATGACTGGCCGGGCCTCGCGAGCCGGCGCGTGGTCGAATACAGCCGGGCGCATCCCGAAGAGCGCAGTCTACTCGGCATGGCCAAACACCTTCGGCCCGACTACATCATTCTGCGGCCCTTCGAATACGAAGAAGCACGCGCCCGGGGAGAGGCTTGGCTCGACGCCGACTACCGCGTAGTCAAGCGTTTCGAGGCCCCCCCCGAACGTATCGCCCGAATCCTGCTGATCAGCAGGAGCATCGATTGCTGCTTCCTGGTGTTCGAAGCGGAGCGTTCGGTGAGGGGCGCCCGCTAGAGCAACTGCGGCTACAGAATTATAGCGCATCACACCTTGTGCATTTCCCTTCGCCTTCCATCCCGTGTTCCTTCTGGTATACTGCGCAGGTTCAAACGGTTGACACGGAGGGTGGAAGCATGTCGAAGAACGAAACGGGAAGTCTTGAGCGGCGCGGATTCCTGAAGTTGGCGGCGGCGGCTACTGCGGGAGCGACGGTGCTTCCTGCATCGAGCGCCCTAGGCGCATCGGCAAACTCGAAACTGGCCCTGGGCGTCATTGGATGCGGTGGGCGGGGCGGCTGGATTGCGAGCCTGTTCGAAGACAGCGCGGACGTGAAGGTGGTCGCCGTCCACGATTACTTCCGCGATCGTGTTGACCGCGTGGGCAAACGGCTGGACATTGCTCCGAAGCACCGTCATGTGGGGCTGGACGGCTATAAGGAACTGATCGCCGGCGACGTCGACGCGGTGGCCATCATCAGCCCCCCCTACTTCCATCCCGAGCAGGCCGTCGCCGCTCTGGAGGCGGGCAAGCACGTCTACCTGGCCAAACCGATTGCGGTGGACGTGCCCGGCTGCATGGCGATCGTCGAAGCGGCGCACAAGGTGTCGGGCAAACTGAGCGTCCTGGTAGACTTCCAGACGCGCAACAACGAATTCTACCGCCAGGCCGCCCGGCACGTGCACGACGGCATGATCGGCGAACCCGCGAGCGGCCAGGCTTTCTACCTCTGCGGGCGGCTGGGATTGAAGGCCAAACCGGGTCCGGAAGTCGCCCGTTTGCGTAACTGGGTGTTCGACATCGCCCTGTCCGGCGACATCATCGTCGAGCAGAACATCCACGTGCTCGACGTGATGAATTGGTATCTACAGGGTCACCCTGTCGAGGCCACCGGCACCGGCGGACGCAAGGTGCGCACGGACGTGGGGGATTGTTGGGATCACTATGCCGTCGCCTACACGTACCCGAACGACGTCCATGTCTCGTTCAGTTCAAGGCAGTTCGGATATGGTTTCCCCGACGACCTGTGTACACGTCTTTTCGGTTCATTGGGCACGGTGGACTCGCACTACGGTGGCATCGTCAAGATCCGCGGCAAGAAAGAAGGCTGGCGTGGCGGCGAGACCACCGACATCTACAAGGCGGGGGCGGTCAACAACATCAAGGACTTCTGCGCCAGCATCGCCTCGGGCCAATACCTCGACAATGCGGCCGAAGCCGCAGACAGCACCATGACGTCCATCCTGGGCCGCATGGCCGCCTACCAGCGGCGCGTGCTGACCTGGGACGAGATGTTGGCCGCCAACGAGACGCTTGACCCTAAGCTCAACCTGCCGGAAGACGGACCGGAACAGGAAGCCTAGTGTCGCGTCATGCTTGAGATGCCGCCTATCTGGCTGTTGCGGCATCGCCTGACTGCGTCACAAAACCTCGACATAGTGCCGCTATGCCA
>JAACEL010000332.1 GCA_011682535.1 Nitrospiraceae bacterium
CAAGCGGCGATTACGGCAACACAAGGTTGCTCAGCCACGCTGACACCCGATGGGTGAGCGTCGTGTCTGGTCCAATAGCGAGGCTGAGCTTGCCTCGCACGCCACGGCGGAGTTAACCGGCGATGCGGGACAAGGACAATTTGCATGCCGAGGCGTCTGTTTGTTACACTACCTCCCGCTTTTGGGTGCATATTTCCGCCGAACGTCAGTGCACGGGAGGGTTCCGTGCGTTCAGGGTGGAGTTGCGTGTTTTTTGGGACCGGAATCAACCAGAGGTATGTGGGTGGAACGCACGTTTGTCATGATCAAACCCGATGGTGTCGGGCGGCGGCTGTGTGGCGAGATCATCGCCCGTTACGAGGCCAAGGGACTGCGCCTGACAGGCCTGAAAATGCAGGTGCTGTCGGAAGAACTGGCCGCCAAACACTACGCCGAGCACGTTGGCAAACCGTTTTACCCGGGCCTGTTGGAGTTCATTACCTCCGGCCCCACGATTCAAATGGTTTGGGAAGGCGCCGAAGCGATCGATGTCGTCCGCAAGATCAACGGCGCCACCCATTGCCTCAAAGCCGACGTCGGCACGATTCGTGGCGACCACGGCGTTAACACGCGAAACAACCTCGTACACGCGTCCGATTCCCCCGAAACGGCCGCGCGCGAGATTGCGCTCTATTTCGATGATAGCGAACTGTGGGATTACGCCATGCTCGACGGCCTCTGGCTGGCCGGGTCTTGACGGTAAACGATTCGAAAGATGCTGACTAGTTCAGACGGGAAAGGAATCACATGGCTGGTGGACGCAAAGTGCGGCACAAAAAAATCATGAAGCACAAGCGGAAAAAGAAGCGCCGCGCAAATCGCCATAAGAACAAGTAATCTCGCCACATCCGTTGCGTGATCGGTAATCCGGTGCGCCGGACTGCCGGGAAGAGATCGCTTGAAAAATAACACGGACGACGGGTCAGGCGCTGTCGAGAACACGCGCCTGACCCGCGTTCTCGTGACGTCTTTCGCGGTCGGCTGGCCACCTTGCCTGGCAGGATCGGTTCTTTGTGGGCACTGATGAACGAGGAGACGCAGATGTCAGACGACAGTTCCAAGGTTATTATCGACGAGGACTGGAAGGCCCAGGTCGAACGCGAGAAACGGGAAGCCGCCGAGAAAGCCCCGGAAGCAGAGGCCGGGCAAGTACCACCGGCGCCTGAGGAGGTCTCGTTCAGCGCCGTAGTCTCGATGCTCTCCATGCAGACGATGATGGCGCTGGGCATGCTGGCCCAACAGCAGGACCAAGAAGAGATCGCGGTCGATCTCAACGGCGCCAAGTACATGATCGACATGCTCATGGTGCTGCGCGACAAGACCAAGGGAAATCTCGACCCGAAAGAAAAGGGGTACCTGACCCAGGCCCTTTCCGACCTTCAGCAGGCCTTCGTCGTTCGTTCGCAGCAAGTGCAAGAGAATGCCATGCGCGGCGCGGGCATCGATCCTCACGCGGGGCTCGGTCCCGAAGCCTGAGCCGCCGCGGCAACCACCATAGCGCGATCCACCGGCTCCAGGCACGGTAACCGGAGCCTTGTATAGGAGGCGTCATGCCTACGTACATCGTAGTTGGAATGCAGTGGGGCGACGAGGGAAAAGGCAAGGTGGTCGACTACCTCACCCGAAAGGCCGACTTGGTCGTCCGCCACCAGGGCGGCAACAACGCGGGGCATACGGTCGTCGTCGACGGTAAACAGACGATTCTCCACCTGCTCCCCAGCGGCATTCTCCATGAAAACAAGGTGTGCGTCATCGGCAACGGCACCGTCATCGACCCCGCCGTCCTTATTGAAGAACTCGACACCGTCGAGGCGGGCGGCGCCAAGGTGGAGGGACGCCTGTTCATCTCCAGCAGCGCCCACATCATCATGCCGTACCACAAGCTTCTCGATAAGGGGCAGGAGAAGTTTCGCGGCAAGAACCGCATCGGCACCACCGGCCGCGGCATCGGCCCCGCCTATGCCGACAAGGCCGACCGCTTCGGCATCCGCATGTGCGACCTCGTCGAACCCGAGGTCTTCAAGGAAAAGCTTGCGGATGTGCTTCAGTACAAGAACATGATGCTTGAGAAGCTCTTCGACGAGAAGCCGCTTTCCTACGACGCCATCTGCGAAGAGTACATGGCCTACGCCGATCGGCTGCGGCCCTTCGCCGCCGACACGGTGGCCATCGTTCATGAGGCGATCGAGGCCAACAGCCGGATCGTCGCCGAAGGCGCCCAAGGCGCCATGCTCGATCTCGACCACGGCACCTACCCCTACGTCACCAGTTCCACCACGCTCGCGTCGGGCGCGTGTTCGGGCGCGGGATTCGGCCCAGGCGACGTGCGCGGCGTCATCGGCATCGTCAAGGCCTACACCACCCGTGTCGGCGAAGGTCCATTCCCGACCGAGCTTTTCGACGACGCAGGCAAGCACCTCAGCTCCGTCGGTAAGGAATTCGGCGCGACCACCGGGCGGCCCCGGCGTTGCGGCTGGCTCGATTGCGTCCAACTCCGCCGAAGCGTACAGGTCAACGGCGTCACCCACATTGTGTTGACCAAGACCGACGTCCTGGGTTCCATCGGCCCGATCTCGTTGTGTACCGGCTACGACATCGACGGCAAAGTCACCCGCGACTTCCCAATCCGCATCGCCGACCTCGAAAAGGTCAAGCCCATCTACGAGCAAATGCCCGGCTGGGACGAAGACCTTTCCGCGTGCACGTCGTGGGACGAGTTCCCTGAGAACGCCCGCAACTACTTCAGCCACATCGAAAAGGTGCTCGGCGTACCGGTCGCCATCATCAGCGTCGGCCCCGGCCGCAAGCAAACCGTCGATCGTGTCGACACCTTCGCGTAGCATCCCCGGCCGGCGCCACGCCGCGGCCGCTCTCGTCATCACCTTGGCGTTATTCGCGGGCTGTCTGGGCGGGGAAGACCCCCTCCCGCCAGACGAAGCTCTCGCCATGGCCGCCCAACGCATCGACGCCATCCTGCAAGACGAACGCGCCAGAAACACCAATGTGATCCCCACCGAGCCCGCCGAACTCTCCGAGACGCCCAACGCCGTCAGGGCGTGGTATTACACCCATCCTTTGCTGTCGCCTCTCCTGATGCCCCATCGAGATTGGCAAGCCGCCCTCGCCAAGTCGCACCCCACGCTCAACCTGCGCTGCCAGTACATCGGCGACTGGTATCTGGCCGTTCAGAAGCTCACGGTGTCGCTCGCCGCCGGCGACCTGCCCGACATCGCTCTCGTGCAGCGCGCGTGGCTCGCCCCGCTCATCCAGTCGGGCCGGCTTGCGCCGCTCGACACCCTCTTACCCCCCGCTTTTCTCGACGAATTCCCGCCAGCGGCTCTAGCCACGCTCAAAGTGGACGGACAACTCTACGCACTCCCCGCCGATGGATTCTGTTCCGTTCTTTACTACGACAGCAATCGCGTGTCCACACCCCCGGCAACCTGGGACGCGCTGCGCGAAACGGCGCGCGGCCTTTCCACCGGCGAAGCCAAACCGTACGCCATCGGCCACATGCCGTTCCTCGAATCACTGTGGTCGGCCGGCGGCTACGTGTGCGACTCCGTGGGCAGCGGCCTCAACACGCGCCCCGCAAAAGAAGCGCTCGACTTCATCCTGTCGTTGCGCAGCGAAGGGCTGGCGCATCCCCGCGCGCTGGGCGACCCCGAGACCGGGTTCGCCCTGTTCCTGCGCGGCGACGTAGCCATGACCGTCGCCTCCAGCGCCCACCTGCCGCGCACGCGCAATGCCGCTTTCCCCATTGGCGTCGCCCCCGTGCCGGGACGCCGCGGAGGCCTATCCAAACTGTCCGATCACGCGCTGGTGGTTTTCGCCAAACACGCCTATGGGAAACGCGCCGCCATCGCCGACGCGCTCGACTTTCTCACCGGCGAAGGCGTCCAGGTGCAGTGCCGCGACGCGGGCTCGGCGCCGACACGCCCGGCGCTCGTGCCCAATCTGGAAACCCGGCCCGGCCTCGCAAAGGCTTACAGCCACGCGCGAAACACCCCTCTGGTGGCGTCCTGGGCCGCCATCGAGTCGGAGCTGCGCCGCTACCTGCGGCTGGCCTACCGTTGGCAGCCGTCTGAAGGAGCTAGTTCGCCCTGAATCTTGAACACCGGATGGCGCTCATCCGTTCGCCACACCCAACGGCATACGCTATAATCCCCGTCTGACAACCGGGACTACACGATGACGATCCTGAACCGATATGTGCTGCGGCAAGTGGCGATCCCCTGTGTACTGGCGATCGCGCTGGTCGCCGTCGTGGGCGTCGCCAACGAGATCCAGGAGCGGATCAGCGCGCTGCCCGTGGCGCAGATGACGATCGGCGACATTGGCCGCCTCGCCTTCTTCCTGCTGCCCACACTCGTCGCCTATCTGGTGCCGATCACCTACCTGCTGGGCATTCTGTTGTCGTTCGGGCGCTTGGCGCAGAACAACGAGATCGTCGCGATGAAGGCGGCCGGGATCCCCATGAAACGCATCATCCTGCCGGTGATCTTCCTGGGCGCGGTCTTGAGCGGCACGTCGTTCCTCATTCAGGACAGGCTCCAGCCGTGGGCTATCGGACGGATCTATGACCTGATCTGCAGTGAATTGCCTCTGCGCGCCACGCTCGATACGCTGCCCACGGGGCTCATGCATGAATTTGCCGGCTGGCGCATCTACATCGGCGACCGCGACCCCGACACCGGCGAGCTAAAAGACCTCGTCATTCTGCGTCCCGAAGAAGATGGGCGTGCCACGACCTATTACGCCGACAGCGCCCAGCTCGAGAAAACCGAGAATGGACAGTCCTGGCTCGAAATGCGGTCGGTTCACTTCGTGCCCGCCAGCGATGCGAGCAGAGGCGGACGTCTTTCGATGCTCGAACTTGACACCAACCGTTTGCTACTGCCTGCCATCTCGACGATGCGCCCGCCGCCCAATCGACGCGAACTTACGCTGGCCCAGCTTGTGGCGGAAGAGAAGATGCTTGCGCGCCAAGCCGCGGAAACGGGCTCCGAGCCCGTCAAAAACAACCTGCGCAAACTCCGCCGCGAAATAGCCGAACGCGTGGCCATGCCTATCGCGTGCCTGGCCGTCTGCTTTGTCGCCGCGCCGCTCGGGGCACGCGCTAAGCGTTCGGGACGTTCCTACACGTTTGCCGTCGGATTCTCCGTAGTGCTGGGGTACTACCTGCTTCAGATGACGACGGACGTCAACACCCTGTTGCCGCTCGGCGCCGTGATGGCGCTGACCTGGATGCCCAATTTGGTGTTCCTCGTGGCGGGGGGCATACTGGTATGGCGGGTGGATCGCGTATGACGATTCTCGACCGCTACATCGGCGCCCGCACCTTGGCCACATTGATCAAGACCGTCGTGTCGCTGGTATTGCTGTTCGTCTTGATCGACCTGCTCACCCATCGCCGCGAGATCATCGCCAAACACGAGGTGCCCTGGCAGGCTGTCGTGCGCTACTACGCCGTGCTGGTGCCGCGTATCCTGTTCTCCTACCAGGTGGCCGCCATGTCGATGCTGGTTTCGGCCTTGCTGGTGCTGGGAGCCGCCGCGCAGCGAAGCGAAGTTACCGCCGCACTGGCCGGGGGCATCAGTCTGCGCCGTTTCGTGCGCATGCCGGTCTGCATCGCCCTGCTGCTGGCCGTGGGTCTGTTCTTCATGCAGGAGACCATCGGCGTGGCCGCCAACCAGGAGATCGAGCGCATCGACGCGAACTACTTCTCCCGAAGCGGCCACAACAAACGCGCCGGGGTGAGTTGGGCCCGGTTGAGCGGCGGCTGGTCTTGCCACATCATGAAATTCAACCGCGTCGCCCTGACCGGCGAGAACGTTTTCATGCACGCCAGCCACGGCGAAATCGTCGAACAGATCCAGGCTA
>JAACEL010000049.1 GCA_011682535.1 Nitrospiraceae bacterium
TCGAGTTGCCGGCGAGGCTGAGCTTGCTCCGCGCGCCACGGCGAAGTTATCCGGCGATTTGGGCCGGCGCGTCTTGTGATGAGACTCTGCCATCGCCATAATCGAGAGCAACAAGTGGGAGGGCAAGACATGAAGGCACGATGCGTGTGCTGGCTGGTTGCCGGTGTTTGTCTTTTGGTGTCGGGATGGGCTTCAGCCCAAGGGGTATCGTTCACGACGTCGCGCCATGTGTATGAGCGCGGGAAGGCGTGCACGCTGACCGTTTCGGCGCCTGGAGCGGGGTCCGTCGCGTTCGACACGAACGGTTGGCTGGCGGAAACGGTTCCCGCCACGGATGGGGTTGCACGATATACGATCGACACGACGCAATTGCGCGCGGGCGATTACACGGTGCGCGCACGGTCCGACGGCGCGGCGCCGGAGGCGGTGTTCGCGCTGACGATCGCCAAGGCCCACGACGGCGAACGAATGCCGGTCTGGCGTTGGGGATTTGGCGGGAGCGACCCGGCGTGGGGACTGCGCCATGGGTTCACCGGCGCGTTCCTATCGTCCGTGGGCGACACCCCGGAGGCCCTGAGCGCGCGGGCCGACGACTATGCCCGGTACCTCGAGGAAGCGGGCCGTCAGGACTTCGAGCTGGGGCTGTATATCGACGAATTGTCGAAACAGTGGAACGACGATGAGTCGGTGCTGTCGCTGTTGCCCGACGGGTCGTACGTCGAAGGCAAGCCGTATCCGCTGGAACCGGCGGTTGTGGAAAAGGCACGCCAGGTCGTGGACGCGTGGGTGGCGCGGTTCAAGGACTACCCGGGGCTGCGGCATGTGATGCTGCATTCCGAGTGGCAGGCGCCGTTCTGCGTCAACGACACTGCGGTGCAGCTTGCGCTGGAGGCAACGGGACTCGACCTGCGCGAATGGGTGCAGGACAAGTGGCGGCTCAAACCCGAACAACCGGGCAGCGTGGTCAACGGTGTGATCGCGGACGACAATCCGCGCTATCGCCTGATGCAGTGGTGGTGGCAGCGGGGACACGGCACGGCGGTGCTCAACGAGATGCAACATGGCATTATCAAGAGCCACGCGCCCCACCTGCTCACGTGGCACGAACCGTACCGCCTGGCGCCGGTCCGCAACTCGCATAAGGGTCTCGACTGCATCGGCACGTGGACCTATGGGCACCCCGACATCAAGCGGTTGTGTTACACGACCTATCTGCAGGCCGCCGCGCGCCCGGAGGGGCAACTCGTCCAGCAGGACATCACCCTGTTCGTGTACGGCCGCTTCGCGGTCCCGATCGGCGACTCGACCGCCGACCTCTCTCAGGACTTCGCGGGTGGAGACCCGTATTTCGTCGCGTCGCCCGACTACGTACGTGAGGCGCTGTGGCTGGTGGTGTCGCAACGGCCCGACATCTTGTGCCTGTACTCGGCGGGACGGTTGGCGCCGGAGAATCTGACGAACGATCCGTTCTACGCCTACCCCGACACGTTCAACGCAATCGGACAAACGTGCGAGGAACTCGTGCAGCCTTACGGCCCGGCGATTCTCAAGTCCAAGCGCACACCGGCGCGCGTCGCGGTGCTGATGTCGGCGGCATCGACCTGGTTTTCGGCCAGTGCGCGCCTGCCGGGATATCCGAACGAGCAGACGCTTCCCTACGCGACGTTGTTGATGATGAACCACGTGCCGTTCGAGGTCGTGCTCGACGACGATGTGACCGAGAGCGGCCTCGATAACTATGACGTGCTGGTGATGCCGAGGGCGGACACATTGACCCGTGGCATGCACGAACAGATCGCCGCCTTCGCGAAAGGCGGGGGTAGCGTCATTGCCGACGCGTCGCTACGCGCGTCGATTCCGGGAGCCCAGATCACCGATTACGACTTCACGCATCAGATGCGGATCGACGGCAAAGCGCTGGCGGCGGGTAACGCGGTCACGGCGGAGGAAGACCGCGCCATCATGGAGGGATACGCGGCGCAACTGGCGCCGCTGCTGGCGGGCGTGGCGCGTCCGGCGGCCTCGGTCAGTCCCCGTGTGTTAACGAACAGTCTCGATGCGGGCGCCGCCCGCTATCACTTCTTCGTCAATGACGAGCGCATGTATGGCCCGCGCTTCGGACAATGGAAGCTGCGGTTCGAACTGGGCGTTCCGCAGACCGCCGAGATGCGTATCCTCCTGGACGGACGTCCGGCGCTCTACAATGCGCTCCGGCGCGAGCGTATCGAATATGAGACAATTGACGGCAAGGCGGTGTTCGACCTGCGTCTGCCGGGCGCGCGTGGCGCGCTGGTGGTTGCGCTGCCGGAGGCCATAGGCAGCGTCGTGCTCGACGCTCCCGCGCAGGGAGCGCTGGGTGAACCGGTCACGCTTGCGATCAGCGTCCGGGGCGAATCGGGCAATGACCTGCCGTGCGTCTTGCCGCTACGGGTGGACATCGTCGACCCGTTGGGGCGCAAGACCGAGTGGAATCGATACACGGCCACAGAGAACGGACGGCGCGATCTCACGTTCCTGCCCGGGCTCAACGACGTGCCCGGCGTGTGGAGCGTCCGCGTGAGCGATCTGGTGGCCGGCAAGAGCGCGCGGGCCTCGATCGAGGTGCGTCCGAAGGCCGTAGAATAGGGAGAGCATGATCATGAGACCAGGCTATATCGTGACAGTCGTAGCGTTGATCGCCCTTGGGGCAGTGGCACAGGTGGCCAAACCGAAAGGAAGCATCATGAAAGACGTCGATAAGGTGCTCGTACTTGACCCGTCTCCTGGGAATCCGCGCAACTCGGAAGGCGACTTCGTGCAGCTTCGCGACGGCACAATCCTGTTCGCCTACACGCGTTTCACGGGCAGCGCGAGCGACTACGGCGCAGCCGACATCGTCGGACGATACTCGCAGGACGGCGGCAAGACGTGGAGCAAAGAAGACACGATGATCGTACCCAACGAAGGGGCGGTCAATACAATGTCGGTGTCGATGCTGCGGCTGCAAAGCGGACGCATCGCGCTGTTCTACCTGGTCAAGGAATCGCACGGGAGCTGCAAACCCTACCTGCGCTTGTCAACCGACGAAGCAAAGACTTGGAGCGATCGGATCGCCTGCATCGACGTGCCCGGCTACTTCGTCGTCAACAACGACCGTCTCGTGCAACTGAACACGGGCCGCCTCCTGTTTCCCACCGCACAGCACCCGGTCGTCGACGGGAAGATCCAGGGCAGGGGCACGGCCCTGTGTTACTTCTCCGACGACGAAGGTTTGACTTGGCGTGCGAGCGACACGCGCCTGGAAGCCCCGGCCGACAGCAGGTCAGGATTGCAGGAGCCGGGCGTCGTCGAACTCGCGGACGCCAGCCTGATGATGCTGTCGCGCACCGACCAGGGTTGCCAGTACCGCTCCTTCTCGAAAGACGCCGGGGTCACGTGGTCGCCCGCCGAGCCGAGCGATCTCCTCTCCCCCGTCTCCCCCGCAACGTTCGAACGCATCCCGAAGACGCGCGACCTGCTCATCGCCTGGAACAACCACGACGGCATCGCCGACGAGTTGCGCGGCAAACGCACCCCCTTCACTCTTGCCATCTCGACGGACGAGGGGAAGACGTGGGAGCACGTGCGCAACATCGAGGACGACCCGAACGGCTGGTATTGCTACACCGCCATGGAATTCGTGGGTGACCACGTATTGCTCGGACACTGCGCCGGCGACCGCCGCACCGGCGGCCTCAACACAACGCAGATCGTGCGGATCGCCATCGACGCGCTGTACAAGTAGCAACTGGCCACGCATTTCTACTTGGCCAGGCCGGCGGGGCTCAGACCTCGTTGCGCAAGCGTTCGGCAAGGCGCGTGTAGCGCCGTGTCACGCGGTTGTTTCGCACGGCCATGGACACGGCTTTGGGGTCCCCGACAATGATCACGATCCGCTTGCCGCGGGTGATGGCCGTGTAGAGCATGTTGCGTTGAAGCAGCAGGTAATGCTGCGGCATCAGGGCCAGCACGACGGCGGGGTACTCGCTGCCCTGCGACTTGTGCACGGTGGCGGCATAGGCCGGGGCGAGATCGTCGGTTTCGTCGAAGGCGTACAGCACGACGCGATCCTCGAACTGTACGTGCATTTCCTTTGCCTCGACGTCGACCAGCGTCACGATGCCCACGTCACCGTTGTAAACGTCCAACTCGTAATTATTGCGCAACTGCATGACTTTGTCGTGCAGGCGGAAGGGTTTGTGGGCGACGGGTTCCCCGTCAGGATTAAGGGCCTGCTGGAGCGTCTCGTTGAGCCGTGCCACGCCGACCTCGCCGCGGTGCATCGGGGTCAACACCTGGATGTCGCGCAGTGGATCGAGGCCGAACTTGGACGGGATGCGCTTGGCCACGAGTTCGACGACGGTCTCGAGCGCTTTGGCAGGGTCCTTGCGCTCGATGAGGAAGAAGTCCTCGGTGTTAAACTGAGGATAATCGCCCCGGTTGATGCGGTGGGCGTTCGACACGATGCCGCTCTCGGCCGCTTGGCGGAAAACAGTTTCGAGCCGCGCGACGGGCACGACGCCGCTGGCGATGATATCCATCAAGACGCTGCCCGGGCCGACGGAGGGCAACTGATCCACGTCGCCGACGAGGAAAAGACGCGCGTGGCCGGGCAGGGCGCGCAGCAGGTTGTGCATCAGGTAGATGTCGACCATCGAGCACTCGTCGATGATGACGAGGTCGGCGTTGAGCGGGTTGTTCTCGTCACGCGCGAACCCGCCGTGCTTCGGACTGAACTCGAGCAGGCGGTGTATCGTTTTCGCGGGCCGGTCCGTGGCGGCCTCCATGCGTTTGGCGGCGCGTCCCGTGGGGGCGGCCAGCAGGATATCGAGGCCCTTCTTCTCGAAGATGGTCAACAGGCCGTTGATGAGCGTCGTCTTACCCGTGCCCGGACCGCCGGTGATGACAAACACTTTGGCCTCTGCCGCGGCACGCACGGCCCCGGCTTGCTCCTTCGATAGCGCCATGCCCTGCGTGCGTTCGACCCACGCGATGGCTCTGTCGACCTTGATCGACACCTCGCCGGAGGGGGTGCGCACGAGGCGCTTGAGCCGCGTGTCGCAGCCGCGTTCGGCGGCGTGCAGCCTGGGCAGGTAAATGGCCTCGCCGTCGCGGACGACCTCCGTTCGGGTCACAAGCGAAATCAGCGGGGTCGAGAGTAGCTCGGAGGACACCCTCAGCAACTCTGATGCACCCTCGATCAACTCGGCGCCGGGCAGGAAGCAGTGGCCTTCCGTTGCGGCGCGATCGAGCGCGTAGAGCAACCCCGCTTCGAGGCGCTGCGGGGCGGCGCGGTCGATGCCGAGATTGGCGGCGATCTTGTCGGCCCCTGTGAAACCGATACCGGTGACATCGCTCGCGAGGCGGTAGGGGTTCTCGCGCAACACCGCTACGGCGGCGTCGCCGTAGCGTTTGTAGATGCGCACGGCTTGCCCGACCCCGATGCCGTGGCTCTGCAGGAACAGCATGATGGACTGGATGGCGCGCTGGCTGTGCCAGCCCTCGCGAATCTGCGCCGCGCGTTTCTCCCCGATACCGGGCACACTGCGCAGGCGTTCGGGTTCCTCGTCGATCACGCGGAGCGTCTCGACCCCGAACGCGTCGACCAGCCGTTTGGCGAACGTCTTGCCGATCCCTTCGATGAGGCCCGATCCGAGATATTTCTCAATGCCGTCGGCGGTCGCGGGGAGCACGGTTTCGTAGCGCTCGACCCGGAGTTGACGGCCCCACTTCTTGTCGTCCACCCAGCGTCCCCACAGGCGGAGCGTCTCGCCTTGGGAGACGGCCATGAGGTTCCCGACAAAGGTGGTGAGGTCCACCTTACCCTCTTCGCGCAACCGGGCAACGAAGAAGCCCGTCTCTTCGCTCTCATACACAATCCGCTCGACGACACCTTCGATGCGCGTCAAGGTGGTGTCCGCGGATTCCATCAGGCCCTATCCCCCGAGCGGCACGCCGCCGAACCGGCGCACGACGACCACGTCCGTGGTGGCGCGATCGCTCTGTGTGGCCAGGAACAGGGCGGTGTGGGCGACGTCCTCGGGTGTCATCCATTCGCTCATGTCGCGCTGAGGCATGGCGTCGCGGGCAAGTTGCGTGGCGACGGCCCCGGGGCAAATGGCGTGGACCCGGATGCCGTGCGGGCGCAGTTCGAGGGCCAGGGTCTTCGTCAGGCCGTTAAGGCCGAACTTCGACGCGCAATAGGCGGTCTGGTCGGCGATGGGTTTGAGCCCCGCCACGCTGGACACGTTGATGATGCGTCCGAAACTCCGTTCGCGCATCGACGGCAACATGGCCTGGATGCAGTTGAATGCGCCGGTCAGGTTCACGTCGAGCGTACGTTGCCATTCTTCAGCGGTGAGTTCGGCGAACGGTTTGAAGCACGCGTAGCCCGCATTATTGACGAGAATGTCGAGTACGTTGAACTCGGCCAGCACCGCCTCCGTCATCGCACGCACGCCTTCCGCATCGGCTACGTCGCAGGCCAACGCGAGCGTCCGGCGTCCCATGGCGCGGATCTCGCCGGCGGTTGCCTCGATTTGTTCCTGCGTGCGTGCGGTCACGGCCACGTCGCAGCCTTGCGACGCGAACGCAAGCGCGATGGCCTTGCCGATCCCGCGTCCGGCGCCGGTTACCAGGGCCGTCTTGCCTTCCAACAACATACAATGATCTCCGTGGTTTCCGTGGATAGTAACACGCGGACGCGGAGCATGCCCAGACGAGGACTGATTCTCGTGTCATCTCGACCGATAGGGAGAGATCTCAAGCCGGATGCTGGCTATACAAGCAACTGGGCGCGCCGCACGCGTCCGCCCAAGTCTACCGTGCGTGCTCGTTCCGTTTGAGGAAAGTGGGACGCGTTCGGTCGGCAAGAGATTTCTCCCTATCGGTCGAAATGACAGGAGGGGGAGGCGTTGTCCGATATCACCAGACAAATTGCATACTGCGGGCCTGTGCGCGTCAGTCGTAACATATTGACTCGCAAGGGGGGTGGGGCGTCTCGCCCCACAATCGGGGGCGGGACGCCCCCGCTCCCCTATGTGTCTGGAGATTTCGATTCACGGCCCGGGATCCCGCATAATGGCCGGTGACGGCGGAATTGACGTTGCCGGGTAGTACAGGGAGCAAACATTATGAACCGAACATGGGTTCAAACGGCACTGGTCTGCATGGCGGCCCTCGCGGGTGTGTCGTGCCTGACCGGGTGCCCGGATATCCCCGCGGCTTTTGACCTCAAGATCACCACAGACGTGGTCTATGCCGTCGGCAATGTGTCCGACGGCACGGAACCGGTGGTCTGGGAGACAAAGGATCTGCTCCTGGATGTCTACGAACCGGTCGAGAAAAGCGCCGCCCGCCCGGCGCTGTTACTGGTTCACGGCGGCAGCTTCACCGAGGGCGGCAAGGAGAAGGAGGAGATCGTCGAGTTCGCACGGTACTTCGCGCAACGCGGGTATGTGTCCTTCGCCATGAGCTACCGGCTGGACGGCGACCACCCCCCCGCGCCGGGGGGGTTGGGCGATCTGCCGTTGATCCCGGCCATCCACGCGGCGATCGTGGACGTAAAGGCGGCGGCGCGTTTCATTCGCGCCAACGCGGACGCGTATGGCGTCGACCCGGACCGGATCGCGCTGCTGGGCGAGTCGGCGGGGGCTATCGCGGCGGTACCGACGGCGATAACAAATGCCGACGCGTACAGCACCGATGACGCAGAGCTCCCGCTGCCGGAATCGAATAATCCTGGCGTGTCGCCGCGCGTGCAGGCCTACATCCACTTGTGGGGCAACGCCGATCACGTGCTCCTTGAGTTGGACCGCAGCGACCCGCCGATCATGATTGTCCACGGAAACGAGGACGATCGGTTTGGCACGTGGTTTGCCACGTCCGAGCGCCTGCATGGGCTGCTCGAGTTCTACGGCATGCCGCACGAATTCTATGAAGCGAAGGGATTTGGACACGGCGCATGGGACTACCGCCTTCGCGGGAAAGACCTCAAACGCCTCGTTCTGGATTTCCTGACCGAATACATGCCGGCCGGCTAGACGAGAATCCATGCAGGAACTTCAAGACCTACTCAAACAATACTGGGGATATGAGGAATTTCGTCCGCTGCAAGCCGAAGCGATGGCGAGCGTCATGCAAGGGCGCGACTCCGTCGTGGTGCTGCCGACGGGGGGCGGGAAGTCGCTGTGTTTCCAACTCCCGGCCATCGCACTGCCCGGCATGGCCGTCGTGGTCTCGCCGCTGATCTCCCTGATGAAAGACCAAGTGGATCAACTCACGGAGTGCGGCATCGCGGCCGCGTGCATCAACAGCGCCATGACCCAGGACGAGCGCGTGCGGGTGAACCGCGACGTGCGCGAGGGGCGCCTCCACCTGCTGTACGTCTCGCCCGAGCGCATGGTGCAGCCAAGCTTCATCGCCTATCTGCACGACGTACAACTATCGTTCATCGTGGTCGACGAGGCCCACTGCATCAGCCAGTGGGGCCATGACTTCCGGCCCGAATACCGCGAACTCAGCCGGCTGCGCGACGCGTTCCCCCACGCCCACATGCACACGTATACCGCTACCGCCACGGCCCACGTGCGCGACGACATCGCGCGGGAGCTGCGGCTGCACGAACCCGAGATACTGGTCGGTTCGTTCGATCGGCCAAATCTCACCTACCGCGTGCGTCAGCGGCAGGGACGCCAACGCGACGTGCGCGCCATCATCGACCGCCATCCGCGCGAAGCGGGTATCATCTACTGCATCCGGCGGTCGGACGTGGATTCGCTATGCACGGAACTGACCATGGCCGGCTACAGGGCGCTGCCCTACCACGCCGGGCTGGAGGATTCCGAGCGCAAGGCGAATCAGGAAGCCTTCATTCGCGACGAGGCGGACATCATCGTGGCGACGGTGGCGTTCGGGATGGGCATCGACAAGCCGAATGTGCGTTACGTCATCCACGCGGGCATGCCCAAGTCGATCGAGCACTATCAACAAGAGAGCGGCCGGGCGGGACGCGACGGACTCGAAGCGGAGTGCTGTTTGCTATTTTCCGGCGGCGACTACGGCATCTGGAAGTACATCATCCAGCAGTCGGAGGAGGGGGTAGCCGAAATCGGCCTGCAGAAGCTGAACGAGATGTACCGCTACTGCACGGGAGTATCGTGCCGCCATCGCACGCTGCTGGCCTACTTCGGCGAAACGTACACGAAGGATCGTTGCGGCGCGTGCGACTTCTGTCTGGATGAAGTAGACGTTGCCGAGGATTCGAACGAGGTGGCGGCGGCGATCTTCCAGTGTGTGGCGGAGTTGGGCTCGATGGCCGGGCCGAGTTATACGGCGCTGGTGCTCTGCGGCTCGACCGAACAGCGGGTGTTGAGTAAGGGTCATAACAACCTGGCTTCCTACGGCGCGCTGGCCGAACGCGGCCAGATGGCGGTGCGGAGTTGGATCGAGCAACTGGCCGCCCAGGGCTACATGGAGAAAATCGGCGAGTACCATATCCTGCAACTCACGCCCCGGGCTCGCGCCGGGGACGCCGCGCCGCGCCTGGCCAAGCCGGTCAGACGTACACCTGCCGCGAAGAAGAAGGCTGTGGCCGGCGACTCGTGGGAGGGCGTGGACGAGGGGTTGTTCGAGGCTCTGCGCAAACTGCGTCAGAGCAAGGCGCGCGAACGAGGCGTGCCGGCGTATGTGATCTTCGGCGACAAATCCCTGCGTGATATGGCGCGGCGCCGGCCCACCAAAACCAAGGAGTTCATGGAGGTACACGGCGTCGGACGCACCAAGTGCACCAAGTTCGGCGACTTCTTCCTCAAGGCCATCCGCGAATACTGCACCGAGCACGGACTTGAGATGAGTCCCCAGGAAGAGCAAGACGAACCGGAAACGCCCGCACGTCAACTGAGCGCCCGCCGCCCCAGCCGTGAGGAAATGCAAGAGCGCGCGGGCGAGTTGTTCGCCGAGGGGCGCTCCATCGAGGCGGTATCGAGCATACTCCAGCGGCGGCCCACGACCGTCGAGAGCTACCTCGAGCGTTACATCGTCCAGCAGGATCTCGCCGACCCGTCGCCCTGGGTCGATGCGGCGGTCCATGAGCGGGTCCGTGAAGCCACCGCGCACACGAACGACACACGCCTCAAGCGCCTGTACGATCTGCTCGACGGAGAAGTGGAGTATTGGAAACTGCGCATCAGCCTGGCCTGTCTGCGCAACGAGGCGGCTGGATAATCGTTCCGGTGTCAAGGACGTCCATGTATGTGGGGCGTTGCTTCTTCAGGCCGTGAACGCGCTGCTTCTTGTGCGCGCGGTCATTAGACGGACGCCGCCGCCGTGGAAGACGCTACGCTGGCTATTCACCGTGGCCGCTCTGGCGCTAATCATCTGCATGCTGCCCGTAGTCGTGGGGACGTTATTCCGCGGCGACATCCTGGGCTTTCTGATCTACGGGACGCTCTTCGCGATGCCGCCCCTGTGCCAGATAGCGATTTTGTAGTGGCCCAACCAACGGGCGCCCGAACCGGACGCAGCGGTGTAGATAGATCGTAGGGCCGAAGGAGTGACGTGAAGTGAGATGCGTTACGCTCCGCTTCACGCCCCATTTGCTTCAGTTGAAATGTTCCACGCTCCACCTCCGTTGGACTGCCGCCCCAGAGATGTGCCACCATCGAACGCCAGCAAAGGAATGACGCTCCATGACGGACAACCTCGGATTCGCCGAAGACGCACATAGCCTGGCCATGATCCTCGACACAATGGCCGAGGGCCTGTATGTGGTCGATCGCGACGGCGTCGTGCAACGGTGGAACCCCGCCATGGAACGGATGTCAGGGTACTCGGCCGAGGAGGCCGTCGGACGTCCCTGCGCGTTGCTCAACTGTGAGACCTGCCCGGAGGAAGCTGATGTACCGGCCCAATGCCGTCTGTTCCAACTCGGCGAAATCGACAACGTCGAGACGACCATCCAACGCAAGGATGGTAAACGGATTGCCGTGCTCAAGAGCGCCCGGGTATTGCACAACGCCCAGGGCGAGGCCGTCGGCACGGTAGAAACCCTCACCGATATCTCGTCGGTACGGCTCCTCCAGCGTGAAGTGTCCCGCCTGCGTGGCGAAATCGAGGAGCGCTTCGAGTTCCACAACATCATCGGCAAGAGTCCCGGGATGCGCGAGGTGTTCAGCCAGATCGAGATGGCCGCCGCGTCGGAAGCCACGATCCTGATCCAGGGCGAGACGGGCACCGGCAAGGAACTGGTCGCCAAGGCCATCCACTACCACAGCGAACGTAAGGACGGACCCCTCGTCACGGTCAACTGCTCGGCCTTGTCGGAGTCCTTGCTCGAGAGTGAACTGTTCGGCCACGTCCAGGGCGCATTCACGGGGGCCGTCAAAGACTACATCGGGCGCTTCGAGCGCGCTCACGGGGGCACCGTGTTCCTCGACGAGGTCGGCGAACTGCCGCCCAATGTGCAAGTGAAGCTGCTGCGAGTCTTGCAGGAACGTGAGTTCGAGCGTGTGGGCGAGTCGACGCCGCGTCCGGTCGACGTACGCGTCATCGCCGCTACGCACCGCGATCTGCGCGAGCGCGTGCGCGAGGGCGCTTTCCGCGAAGATCTCTTCTACCGGCTCAAGGTATTCCCCATCCATCTGCCTCCCTTGCGCGAGCGCAAGGAGGACATCGGCCTGTTGCTGCGCCGCTTCATCGACCAGTTCAACGAGCGCACCGGCAAGCACATCGAGGGTCTCTCGCCCGACGCCCTGCGCATCGTGCTGGACTATTGCTGGCGGGGCAACGTGCGCGAACTCGAGAACGCCGTCGAACATGCTTTCGTCACCTGTCCCGGCGGCGAGATCGGCCCGTTCGACCTGCCCGTCGAGGTACGCCGGGTCGAGTTGGCGAACGCGATCTGCCGCGAGAGCGCACCGGCCAATGCGCCGCCTCCCGCCTCCACGCCCCGCCGGGCCAAACCCACGTCGCGCGAGGAGCTGATAGCCCTCCTCGACGAATGCGCGTGGAACAAGGCCGAGGCCGCACGGCGGCTGGGGCTCACGCGCACGTCGGTATGGCGGCGTATGAAGAAACTGGGCATCCCGCTCGACGCGACGGACTAAGAAACCGGCCTTTCTGGCCGGCCTTCTACGTGTTGCGCAACGCATTCGCAACGTTGCGCAACGCACAAAACGCAACGCTCTCCGTAACGCTTCCACCATCTCCCCGCGGCCAGTAGCAGCGCCTTAAACCATTCATAAGAAATGCGTTCCACTCATTGTACCCACTCCCGGCCATCGATGGCACGGTTCGTGCTCTTTCTCATAAGCCGCGTGACGAAACACCGCGACGTTACGATGGAGGAAAAAGACATGAGTGATTTGGTGCAAGAGCTGACCGCAGACAATTTCGCCGAAGCCGTTTCGAGCGGCACGGTGCTGGTGGACTTCTGGGCGCCTTGGTGCGCGCCATGCAGAATGCAGGCCCCAATCCTGGACACCGTAGCAAAGAAGATGGGCGACGCCGCCAAGATTGTGAAGGTCGATGTCGACTCGAACCCGGCCGCGGCACAGCAGTACGGCGTTCAGAGCATCCCGACACTGGTGTTACTGGTCAACGGCGTCGAAGTGCGGCGTTTCGTGGGCGTGCAAGCCGAAGGCGCACTGACCGCCGCGTTCGAGCAAGCCCTATAGACTCCGCCACGGCGGGAAAGGAGCAAACCATGATCGTCCAGATTGCGTTCCTGGTAGGACTCGGCACGGTGCTGGGGGCCTTGGTGGGCCGCGCGCCCACGTGCCCGGAAGGCGCATGTCCGCTGACCAGTACGCCCCGCCGCGGCGCCCTGTGGGGCGGGTTGATAGGGCTGCTGTTGGCTCTGTCGATTGGCGGCGGCATGCAGACGACTTCGGCGCTGGCCGAGCCGCCCGACACCGCGCTCTTGAAAGGCGCCTACGTTGAACTGTCGACTCCGGCGGAGTTCCAGGAGAAGGTTCTGCAACGCGAGGGCGCGTCGCTCGTGTACTTCCACGCGTCCTGGTGCGGCGCCTGCCGTCAATACTCGCCGGTGTTCGACCGCGTAGCCGTCGAGAACGGCGCCAAGGCGGGGTTTGTGAAGATCGACGCCGACCAGGCACAGCAGTTGGCGCGAAAATACAAGATCCAGTATCTACCCACCACGTTACTCATGAAAGGTGACCAAGAAATCCAACGATTCGTGGGTGTGGCGTCGGAACGCGATCTACTGAAGGCGATCGAGACCGTCAACCACCCCGCGCAGGAGACGTCTAATGACCGTTGAACGGATTCTTCGACTGATGGCTGGCGGTTTCGTCCTGTTGAGCCTCGCGCTGGCCCACTGGCACAGCGAGCATTGGCTGTGGTTCACGGCGTTCGTGGGACTCAACCTGTTTCAATCGGGCATCACCAACTGGTGTCCGATGATGACCATCCTGAAATGGGCCGGCGTGCCAAAGTAGCCCCAGCCCTCGGAACTTATGCGAACATTGCCGATCCCGTGCTAAAGTAGTAGCCGGACCCCGGCAGTACCCGATCGACAACATCCAAGAGGGTTGTATCCATGAAAAGCAACGGCACACTGGTGGGATTCGCCGTCTCGCATCCGAAAACCGTCACGGTCCTGATGCTGGCCGTCACGCTGGCCCTGCTCGTGGCGGCCGCGCTGCCATCGATCTGGCCCGAGCGCTTCACGTCGCTCAACGGCGTCCAGGTAGACACCGACCCGGAGAACATGCTCAGCCCCGAGGAAGCCGTCCGCGTCTTCCATAACGACATGAAACGCGTGTTCGCCTTGAACGATATCGTCGTGCTGGGCGTGGTCAACGAGGCCGACCCGAACGGCGTCTTCAATCCCCAATCGCTGCGCAACATTTATGAGTTGACCGAGTACGCCCTTACGCTCAGGGGCGAGGTCATCGGCGAAGAAGATCCGGAGGCGGGCGTCATCAGCGCCGACGTCATCGCGCCCTCCACGGTGGACAACATCGAGCAGGGCGGGCCAGGCGTGGTCAAATTCGAGTGGCTCATGCCCGCGCCGCCGGAAACCGGGGCCGAGGCGCTGGCCATCCGCGACAAGGCCCGGCGAATCCCGTTCCTCGACGGAACGCTCGTGTCCGAGGGCGGCCAAGCCCTCGCCATCTATCTCCCTTTGACCTCCAAGAACCTGAGCTACAAAATCTACTCGCGCCTGCAAGACAAGATCGCCCAACTCGAAGGCAACGAGCAGTACTACATCACCGGCCTTCCCGTGGCCAACGACGTGTTCGGCGTCGAGATGTTCATTCAGATGGCCATCTCCGCGCCGCTGGCCATGCTGGTGATCTTCCTGCTGCTCCTGTTCTTCTTCCGCAAGCTCGCGCTGGTCGTCTCCCCGATGATCGTGGCCATGGTCTCCGTCATCTGCACGATGGGGGCCCTCATCGTAACGGGCAACACCATCCACATCATGAGTTCGATGATCCCGATCTTCATCATGCCGATCGCCGTGCTCGACTCGATCCACATCCTGTCGGAGTTTTTCGATCGCTACCAGCAGACGCGCGACCGCCGCCAGACCATCACCGCCGTGATGAAAACGCTGTTCGTACCAATGCTCTACACGTCGCTGACGTCGGCGGCCGGGTTCGCCTCGCTCGCCCTCACCCCGATCCCGCCGGTGCAGGTGTTCGGCCTCTTCGTGGCCCTTGGCATCATGCTCGCCTGGCTACTCACCATCGTCTTCATCCCCGCCTACATCATGCTGCTGCCTGAGAAGCGGCTGGCGAACTTCGGCGCCGTGCATCGGGACGGCGAAGAACAGCACGGACTGACCGGCCGGTTCCTGGAAAGTGTAGGACGCGGCACGTACCGCCACGCGGCCGTCATCCTAATGGTCGCGGTGGCTGCCACCGTGGTGGCGGGCGTCGGAATCGCCAAGATCCAAATCAATGACAACCCGACCAAGTGGTTCAAGAAAACCCACGAGATCCGCGTCGCCGACCGGGTGTTGAACGAATACTTCGGCGGCACCTACATGGCCTATCTGACGTTGCGCCTCCCCGGCGCGGCCGATGGCGCCGAAGCGCAGCCCGCGCCCGCGCCCGAAGCCGAAGACTCCGAACCCACGCTGCCCACCGGCCTGGATGCCGCACCGGCGCTTCCCGCAGGCTTGGGCGGTACACCTGAAAACGCGCTTCCGGAACCAACCGCCGAGTCGGTGCCCGGCAACGAAGTCTTTAAAAATCCCGAGGTGCTCCGTTACATGGCCAAGCTGCAGGATCACCTGCTGACGACAGGCGCCGTCGGCAAGTCCAACTCGCTGGCCGACATCGTCAAGACGGTGCATCGTGAACTGATCGACGGCAGTGACGCCGAGTTTCGCATTCCCGATTCACGCGCAGCCGTGGCCCAGTGTCTCATGCAGTATCAGAGTAGCCACCGCCCGCAGGATCTCTGGCACCTCGTCACGCCCACCTACGACACAACCAGCATCTGGGTGCAGCTCAAGAGCGGTGACAACAGGGATATGTCCCGAGTTGTGGCCTCGATCGACGCCTACATCGAAGCCAATCCGCCGATCTTCACCCTGGAAGGCGCATCCGAACCTGTCGAGCTGGAACACGGCTGGTTCGGCCTTACCTACGTCAACGTCGTGTGGCAGGAGAAGATGGTCAGCGGCATGCTCCAGGCGTTCCTGGGCAGCTTTCTCGTTGTCTTGCTCATGATGATCGTCCTGTTCCGCTCAGGCCTCTGGGGATTCCTGTCAATGATCCCCCTCACCATCACCATCGGCCTGATCTACGGCGTCATCGGTTTCATCGGCAAGGACTACGACATGCCGGTCGCCGTGTTGTCGTCGCTCACTCTCGGCTTGGCGGTCGACTTCGCCATCCATTTCCTCGCACGCGCACGCGCACTTTACGAGGAATACGGTTCGTGGGAAAAGGCGCACGTCCACGTATTCGGCGAACCCGCCCGCGCCATCACGCGCAACGTCATCGTGATCGCGGTTGGTTTCCTTCCGCTGCTGTTCGCGCCGCTGGTGCCCTACATCACCGTGGGCGTCTTCCTCGCCTCGATCCTGCTCGTATCGGGCGCGGCCACGTTGCTGATCCTCCCCGCGCTGATTCGTATCCTCGAACCATTGCTGTTCCCGAAGACGAAGGTGAGTTCCCTCACGTGCCGGTGTGGCACGTGCATCGCCATCGCCGTCTCGGGCTTGCTGCTCGTTCTGATCAACATGCACCAGTTTCTGGCCATCGGTTGGACGACGCTGACATGGGTCGGCCTCGTCGCCCTGCCCGCGCTGGTCATCGTCTGCGTCCTCCTGTCGCGCCGCGAGAAATGCCGCACTCGGGACCAGGCCCAGTAGAGAAAGGAACTCCACTATGTTCAACAAACTATCCATCGTCTGTCTGGGACTGTTGGTGTCCCTGACCGCCCTCGCCGCGGATCTCACCTCCGTGGACGAGATTGTCGCGAAAACCAACCACACGGCCTATTACCAAGGCAGCGACGGTTCCGCCCGCGTGAAGATGACCGTCACCGACAAACAGGGCCGCACGCGCCAGAAGGAGTTCACCATCCTGCGCCGCAACAAGAACGAACAGGACGGCGACCAGTTCTTCTACGTGTATTTCCGCGCACCGGCCGATGAACGCGGCACGGTGTTCATGGTCCACAAACACGTCGGGGCCGACGACGACCGCTGGCTCTATCTGCCCGCGTTGGACGTGACGAAACGAATCGCCGCCTCCGACGAACGCACCAGCTTCGTGGGTTCGCATTTCTTCTACGAGGATGTGTCGGGACGCGGT
The DNA here is from genome assembly GCA_011682535.1 of Nitrospiraceae bacterium. Taxonomy (GTDB): domain Bacteria; phylum Hydrogenedentota; class Hydrogenedentia; order Hydrogenedentales; family SLHB01; genus JAACEL01. The sequence continues at coordinate 16,812 of JAACEL010000049.1, forward strand.
CTCGACGAGGACACGCACGAGCTGGTCGACACTACGGACGCCTACTACGTGGTCAAGAACGTGCCGAAGAAGCCCGAGCTGGTCGAGTTCGACTCGTTCACCATGTGGATACACAAGGCCTCCTTCATCCCGGTGAAGGTCGCGTTCGAGAAGGGCGGCCAGACCTATCGCACGGCGGAAGTGCTGGCGGTGGACGACATCCAAGGATACAAGACGGTGACGAAGTCGCGGATGACCGACAACAATATCGGCGGCAACACCGTGATTGAGTACAATGACGTCAGGTACGACACAGGCGTGCCCGAGGATGTCTTCACCGAGCGCCGCCTGCGCAACCCGCCCCGCGAATACATGAAATAGTCACCGGGAAACACTGCTGTCCTAAACAAACTGAGTCTCGGACCGATCATCGGAAAAGGCCAACGTTT
>JAACEL010000333.1 GCA_011682535.1 Nitrospiraceae bacterium
CCGGCTATGCCGTCATTCCCGCGAAAGGGCCTGGGTTGGACGTAAAACTTGGGCACAACGTGTCATTTCGAGCGAAGGGAGAAATCTCTTGCCATGGAAAATACCGGTACTTCGTCTACATACTGATCCCGTGGAAAGACTTGGCGAGGGGTGGGGGGAGATCTCTCCCTGCGGTCGAGATGACAAGTGGGCGGTCGAGATGACAAGTGGGCGGTCGAGATGACTGGTGCCATGATGTTCCGCCTGATGAACCGGATTTCCACACAATCGCCGTTCACGACTCAATCCTGTTTATCCTGTTATCCCGTCGAGAAGAGATTCGCCAGCAAGCCTCCAAGAAGACTGAAGTGCGCTCTTTCCGGATGAACCAAAAATCTGTCCGTTCGCTTCGAATCAAACGAGGGGTGCAGCTTTCGTCCAGGCGCCGCTTTGGCGGAGAAAACGTAACGCGTGATGGGATAATGGGTTGTGCAATTCATCCGCAGCTCTGGCTATGATTGGGTTGCCCCCCTTGCAGCGGCCCATTCCTCTGCGTCTGCGTGCCTATCCAATTACCACACAAGGACTTGCAGGAGCAAATCGGTCTTGGCACGGGTCTTGCTCCCTACATCGTGATAGTGGATCTTGGACCAAGCGAAGGATTTCTGCGTAGCGCAATCCCTTACCGCCGCGCAGATCGAACTCAAGCCCGAGGAAGGTTGCTGAAAAGCATGCAGGAACCTGAAAAGAGTCTGCGCCATCGCCAAGTTCGCCTCGCGTGGCACAATCCGCCCAACTGGCGGAGACTCCTGGTATCAGCAGGGGTTCTTTGCACCGTGCTTCTCCTCACTCAGGGAGTGTTTGGGAGCATTCGGGACTCGCACCACGATTTCAGCGGCGCCGGCTGGAGCGGGGGGGAAATGTGCGCCGTATGCCATACCCCCCACGGCGCCGACACCTCGGTTTCCGAGGCCCCTCTGTGGAATCACACCGTCACCACCGCAACCTATGAGACCTATGCCAGCGCCAGCCTGGACGCGATTCCCGGCCAGCCCAACGGCGTGTCGAAACTGTGCCTCTCCTGTCACGACGGCACCGTAGCGGTGGACAGTTTCGACGGCAAGACGGGCACGTGGACTATCGGTTTTGGGAACATCGGCACCGACCTCACGCGCCACCACCCCATCTCCTTTGCTTACGATGGCGCATTGGCCACTGTGGACGGCCAGTTGCACGACCCGGAATCAACCCCATCGGGACTAGGCGGGACCATCGACAACGACCTGCTGCGCCAGGGGCAGATGGAATGCACCTCGTGCCACGACGTACACATCTCCCGAAACGACTCCGGATGCAGCGGTTGCCACTTCGTGCACGGCAACACCACCGAGACCTTGTCCCTACGGAAATCAAACGCCGGCAGCGCGCTATGCCTTACCTGCCACGACAAGTGACCGCGTAATCGCTTCTGGAATTGGAATTCTGCCAGCGTATTGTATTCTGGAAGGAGCTATCCACTTCGCGCAAGTGCCCCCTGCATGTGCTATCTTGGGCAGGCATCGTTGTGCTTATCGTTTCCTTTCCGCAACGGCGTGCTGCGACTGAGCACCGGCAAGCGCTGAAAGCGCGATACTAGTCCAGCCTGGGGTGTAGCGTCTTTCCGACTGCGCAGTAGCCGGAAAGAGAGCGTAACCCCAGGTTCTGGGTGTCCTTGTCTGAATAGCGCTGAAAGTGCGTTCCAGAAAACACGGCCTGACGCTGGAACGCACTTTCAGCGCTATCAATGAGGGCGATCTTGTACCCAGGGTGTAGCTGTTCCCGGCTGTTGCATCCGGAAACAGCTACACCCTGGGCTGGATTCGTGACGCGCCTTCAGCGCTGAGCGATTCGGCTCTCGACGTGGCGAGCAATTGGCGCTCGTGCCATGGCTATCCGATAAACACATTCCAGGCAACGCTCCGCCAGAAGCTGAAACATATCGACCAAAAGGCGCTGGTTGCTCAAAGGCTCAAGCCAGTCGGACATCGTGCATTCGTGGAAACCGTTTACGGCCAATCGGGCCAACAGAGCACTGAAGCGTAAGGGCGGCTTCTGGCAGACTGAGTACTACGATCATCTGATTCGCGATGAGAACGACTCGGCTCACTCCATTGACTACGTATGGCGCAATCCTGAGAAGGCGGGGCTTGGGAATTGGGAATGGGTGGGAGGCGGCGTAGATGAAGGTGGCACGGGCTTCCAGCCCGTGATTCATGGGCAGGATGCCCATGAATCACCGAATAATGGATGAGATGCCCGATAGGCAATGCATCATGGCCGAAGACGGTGTTGCCTTCGACGGCATTTCCCTATACTGTGCCCACGGCGCCACAATCGAGGCGATGGACGAGGACACCTGATGCGATATCGAATGCGGCAGAAGGTATTTGCGCTGGGGGATAAGCTGTCGATTCAGGACATGGACGGCCAGGAGGTGGCCTACGTCGCCGAGCGGCTGTTGTCTTTCAAGAAGCGGTATTCGATGTATTGGAACGGTGAACTCTTCGCGGACGTAACGAAGCAATTCACCTTCTTCAAGGACAAGCGAGTGAAGCTCCAGGCGCAATGAGTTGTCCCGATGGGCCATGGCGCGTAGTTGGGCGCGTAACGGCGTTCGTGGGCAACGTCGAGGGCTTTTGGTATTTGGCCAGTTGCTTCTGGAATCGAGTTGGCCGGTGATTCTGTGTGACGAACGGGGGTGACGTTCTGCTATGATGGGCGTAGTATTTGAGCAGCGGACACGGAAGGGATGAGTATGTTTAAGCTTGGTGCGTTCACGGATGAGATTTCTCAGGATCTGGAGCGGTCTTGTGTGGTGTGCGGTGAGTTCGGAGTGACGGGGGCGGAGATTCGGGGGGTGTGGGATACGCCGTGTCAGGAATTGACGGATGCGCAGGTCCGGGATATCGGGCGGATCGTGGCGGATCATGGGATGGTGGTGTGCAGCGTGGGTTCGCCGTTCGGGAAGTGCGAACTGGACAGCCCGGAGGAGGTGGCCAAGCATATGGACATCTTGCGGCGTTGCGCCGACATCGGGTTGGAGCTGGACTGCACGATGATCCGGGGGTTTGCGTTCTGGGGCCATGGGTCGCGCGAGAAGCCGTGGGACAGGATGCTGCGGGCGTTCGAGCCGGTGCCGGGCATCTTGGAGGAGAAGGGGGTGGTGCTGGGGTTGGAGAATGAGGCGGCGTGTTATGTGGGCACGGCGCAGCATACACGGCATTTTCTGGATCTATTGCAATGCGATCGGGTCAAGGCGTTGTGGGATCCGGCCAACCATGTGCAGGATCCGGACGGGCGGGATGTGCCGTCCTTTCCCGATGGCTACGCTGTCATCAAGGACGACCTGGTTCACGTTCATGTGAAAGACGCCGCGCCCACGCCGGACGGGAAGATGCCGAATGTGTTTATGGGCGAGGGGATCTGCGAGTGGAAGCGCCAGTTTCAGGCGTTGAAGGATGATGGTTTCGAGGGGTACTGTTCGTTGGAGACGCATGTAAATCCGGAGAAGTTCCCGGACGACTTGGCGGCTCGGTATGGAAAGTATCTGACGGGTGAGGGACGCGAGGGGGCCAGCAAGGTGTGTCTGGCCTGGATTCGCGATGTGGTCGAGGAACTGACGTAGGAGCGGGGCATGTCATTGTCTGTGCGTTGCATGCTGACCACTGTTGTCGTTTCGCTTTTCGTACTCGCGGGGTGCGACGGGGGCGGCCTGTTCTTTTCGGACGCGCATACGCCGAGCGACGGGGGCGACCAAGGGGGCGGAGGCAATTCGGACGAACTGAATCCGGATCCGATCCCCGACACGCAGCGCAATTTGGGCACGTGGATCGTGAGCTACGGCGATGACTGGATCGCGCCGAGTGCGCGCAACGGTGCGATTGAGTACGCCGCAAAGGTGTCGCTTCGCCGGAACGGGACGTCGCTGAGCGGGACGGGCACGGTGTACCGGGTGTTCAACGAGGGTTCGACGGCCTACGACGATCTCGACATCAAGGTGACGGGCAGTATCACCGGGGACGACGCGATCGCGTCGGTAACGTCGACCTCGTTGACGAACGTCTACGACGCGCCGACGTGGTATCTGCGCTTCGCCGAAACCCAGATGGTGGGCATGTATGTTTCCTTCGACTTCAACGAGAACGTGGTTCGGGCGGGGCATGGCATCTGGCAGAAGGTGTATTCGACGGACCTGACGAACACGTGGGTGACGGCGTTCAGCGATGCGGACGGGACGACGGCGTTCGAAGCGCGTCCGCGAACGGGTCTGCTGGTGCTTGACTACGATTCGGAAGCGGGCTCGCTTACGGGTGTGGGAAACTACATCGAGCAGCGCGCGGGCGACAGCGCGCTGGACGTCGAGTTCAACCTGACTCAGGGAGCGGTCGACGGCCCCCGGGCGGCCTACACGTTCGAGGAACTCAGTCTAGCCGACAAGCCGGTGGACTGGTTTTCCTTCTACACCATCGGGATCATGCTGGGGGCGTACGCGCAGTTCGACGCGGACGGCCAGTTGGTGCGGTATGGTCATGCGACGTGGTACGACGCGCCGGACGCGGGACCGGAGGCGGTTGAGTACACGTGGGTAACTTCGTTCTCCGATTCGGACGCGGGTCGCTACGGCAGCGTATCCGATTACCTGATGGTGCTCGATCTGGATGCGGGTAGCGACAACTCGGTCACGGGTTCCGGTGAGTATCTCGAGTCGACGGAGATTCGCGGCAGCTTCCGCAGCGTTGTGGTTCAGAATGCGTCGATCGTCGGGTCGGGGTTGCAGATGACCACGCGCGTCAACAATGGGGAGTATTTCGTGTGGGATCTGCGGGTGGCAGCCAACATCATGGCCGGCTCGTATCAGCATTTCAGCGCCACCGGTCTATTCTTGACTCGTGGGACGGCGGAATGGCGGCGCGACACGGCGGCGAACCCGACACCGGTGGGCACTTGGGCTGCGTCCTATTTCGACACGCACAGCCTCGCGACACAAGGCAAACGTACGCAGTTTGCACTGGTGAACGTGTCGCGGGAGGATGTCGACGGGAGCCTCTCGGGCACGGGCGCGTTGCGCTACGGCAACGACGAATCCGGCCGGCGCCTGTTCGACTTGCGCCAGTCGTCGGTGGAGGCGAAGGACATCTGGTGGCGATGGCGCGGGGCGGACCTATTTGGCGACACGGTGTGGCGGCTGCGGCAGGCGGGTGGGCGGCTGTACGGCATCTATGAGAACGAGAATTCGGCGGGCAGTCTGGAGTCGTCTGGCGCTGCGGTGTGGCTCAAAACGCCGACGACCGAAGTGTTCTAGGGGGTCCGGCCAGAAACCCTTCGGGCAACGTCAGGCGCCAGACGTCGTTGACGACGGGCCAGGTGTTGCCCGCGACCACCCACAGGCTGTTGGCGTAGGCGTAGCAGGTGGGTTCGTGGCGCGGCGCGAAGACGGGTTTGGACTTGAACTCCTCCCAGTCGCGGCCGTTCGTCGTGTACCACACGTCGCCCAAGTTCGCGCCGTTGACGTTGTCGAACCCGCCGATGGTCCACAGGCGTCCGGCGTAGACCTGGGGGATGAACCACATCCGGGGCGTCCAGGGGGCGTGCTCCGTGACGCATTCCCAGTCCACGCCGTCACGCGAACACCAGACGTCGTTGTGCGTTGTGTACTGCGGGTACTGCTTTTCGGGCGGTGTGTTGGCTTCCTCCGTGTTGCCACCCATCACCCAGAGCTTGCCGTCGAACACAGCCACGGCCGATGTACTACGGGCGCCGTAGGGTGCCTGCTCGACCGCGCACGTCCACGACGCGCCGTCGGTGGTCCACCACACGTCCGCGCCGCTGCCCAACTGCCACATCTTGCCGTCATGCACGACCAGTTCGCCGTAGCCGCGCGTGCCGAACGGGG
>JAACEL010000334.1 GCA_011682535.1 Nitrospiraceae bacterium
CATCGAAGAGGCCCTCCGGGCAGGTTGAAAACTAGGGGTCCGGCCAGAAACCCGAAGGGTTTCGTCGCGAGCGTGCGAAGTTCCTTCACGAGCGTGCGAATCTCACGCCATCTCAGGCACTTGCCTTGCCCGCCGCTGGGACCGCTTCGAAGACATCGAATGCTATGGACTCCTCAAGAACGACTGGCAGGACACCCCCCTTCGACCGATCGTGGAAACTGGAGATCGCTCAAGCCAGCCGCGCCCTTACTCGTAAGAGCCCAGTTCTTTGGCCAGGTTGGTGATGTAGCGGAAGTTCTCCAGGCTTACCGACGAGGGCACGGAGTGATCGGATGAGAAGATGTAGCCGCCGTTGGCTTTCATAGCCGGTACTACGCGGCGCATCTCTTCGGTGATGGCGTCTATGTCGTCCCACAGCACGGCGTTGATCCCGCCGTGCAGCACGAGCCGGTCGCCATACGTCTGCTTGAGGTGTACGGGGTCCATGCCGGCCTTTACCTCGAGCGGGTTGAGCGCGTCAATCCCGATCTCGATGAACTCCGGCACGAACGGGTTCACGTCGCCGCATGAGTGGAGGTGGGCCTTCACGCCCTTCGCGTGGGCCCAGTCCACGGCGCGCTTCTGTACGGGTTTCAGCACCTCCCGGTATGTGTCCAGCGAGAAGAACTGGTTGTGTTTGAATCCCATGTCGTCCGGCCACAGGACGCTGTCGAACTCGTACCCCTCGGCCCACACCATGTCGAGTAAGGCCAAGGATACGTCGAGACAGTGGTTGAACATGTCGGCGCACCAGTCCGGCTCCGTCTTCATGGCCATCAGGAGCCGCTCCGTGCCCACCACCCAAGCATGCGTTACGTCGAAACCGAACCACAGTCCCGCGATCACCCAGTCTCCGCGATCACGCCACCCCGCGTAGTGCTTTTTCAGGTGATCCCAGTCCACCCGATCGCGCGTAGGCGTCATGCGGGCTTTCGCGTCTTCCCAGGAGGCGGGATCGACGATCGTGAAATCGAGGAACTCCGGCGTGGACGCGTCATGCTTCCAATTCTTGAGCGTGGCTCCCCAGGGGGTGGTGCTGATGGTGTACTTGTCGGTGTCTTCGATGACCTTTGATTCGTAGCGGGGGCTGGTGTCGGCGCCGATGTGGGCTACGTGGTCCAGGTCGAAGAAGTCCACAAAATCGACGTCTTCGGGCATGCCCTCGCGCTGCCATCGCTCGATGGTGGCGCCCCACGGCGCGTCAATCACCGGCACGCGGTCGGCTTCCTGATGGGCGAACATGCGCGCGAAGCGCTCCCGTGTCGTCATCTTGGGCATGGCGGCTTCCTCCGTGTGCGGACTGTCCAGGGTTGTGCGGCATCTACTTGTTTTGGTAGGGCATGGGACCGTAGCTGGGGCCGAGGAACAACTGGCACGTCCACTCGCGGTTCGCTCCCCAGGGCGACTTGGCGCATTGCGAGGCCGAGTAGAACGAGATCCCCATCATGAGTCCCACAAACAGCCATTTCCAGCGCACCCGCATCGTGGCCAGAATCGGCGCGCCCATCAGCAGCAGCACCGGCATGGTGACGATGTACCAGCGGAATCCGTACGCTTCTCCGGCGTAGTTGTTGGTCTTGAGCACGTAGTAGGCGGTGAGTATCAGAAACGCCCCCGCGCCGCACAGGATGTGATTGCGGTAGGGGATGGGGGGCCGTTTCATCAACGCGCGGGCTGTGGCCGCCACCCCGACCAGCAGGATGGGGTACAACGAGAACAGACCGCATCGTCCCAGGGTCATGTGGAATAGATAGACGCCCTTTGGCTCGTTGAGGGCGTCGATTCCTCTCGGGCTGCGCCAATAGGAGGCCTCCGAGAGGTACAGTTCGCTGCGCATCTGCACGGGCAGAATGCTGCCCGTCACTTGGTACATGATGCCGCAGTGGATCGCCAAGGGGATGGCGGCGCCGAGTACCGCCCAGATCAGCGTCTGCTTCGGATGCTTGACCAGCAGCCAGATTCCCGCGAAGGCCACGAAGATGGTCGCCGGCATATCGAGTGTCGGCACCAGCCCCGCCGCGACGCCGAATGCGAAGAAACGCCAGGCGTCCGGTTTGCGGCGTCCCGTTCCCACGCCGAGCGCCAGCGATAGCGCGACCACAACCATCGACGCGCCCGGCACATGGTTGTTGATGATCGTCGCGTAGCCCCACAACTGCGTACAGAAGGCCAAATTGAATATCAGCAGCGTCTGGGTGAGGGGGTCGAAGACGAGCAGGCGCAACGTGCTCGCGAACAGCACGAGGGCCGCCACATAGGCAAAGCCGATCAGCGTCATCGTCATCACGCGCACGATCTTGTTGAGGTCGGCGGGGTCGTCGAGGTCCCAGCCGATGGTCTTCTTGAGCAGGTAGGCCTCCGTGGCCATTAGCAGCGGGAGCATCGGCGGCTTGCTGGACAGGAGACGGCCGTTAACGACGACCTTGTCGATGGTGCGGCGTTCGAAGGGGATCGGGGGTTCGCCCTCTGGCCGATCGATGTACCATGTGCCGTACTTGTTCAGGCTGTACACCGTTGCCAGGCGGCTGTTGGCCGCGTCGCCCCGGTTGTACCCTTGCGCCCCGAGCACCGCCATGACGAGGGCCGTGCACAGAACGATATTCTGTATGATCTGGAAGTTTCTGTTGTTGTCCAGTGAAGCCACCAGCTACCTCGGGAGTTTGCCTCAGTTCAACGACCGTTCCGGTATCAGCGTAACGATCATGCCTCTTCGCCTTCCAGCGAGCCCACTTCGAGGTCCAGGTCGGAACGCCGCTCGATCTTGTCCACGCGTCCGTCGCGGATCCAGATGATCCGGTCCGAGACGTCCAGCATCTTCAAATCGTGCGTCGCGCTGATGATCGTGACCCCCTTCTCCTTGTTGAGTCTGCGGAGCAGGGCGATGATTTCTTTGCCCGTCTTGAGATCCAGGTTGCCCGTCGGTTCGTCCGCGAGGATGATGGCCGGGTCATTGGCCAGCGCGCGCGCGCAGGCGACACGCTGCTGCTGTCCGCCGGAGAGTTCGAGGGGCTTGTGGCGGATGCGGTCGCCCAGCCCAACGAGGGCGAGCAGATCGGCGGCCTTGTCCATGGCGTCCTGCGAACTCATGCCCGCGAACACCATTGGCAGCGTGCAGTTTTCCAGCGCGGTCATCACGGGAATCAAGTTGAAGGTTTGGAAGATGTAGCCGATTTTCCGGCACCGCAGCCAGGCCAGTTCGAAGGCGTCCAGGCCTGAGATGTCCACCTCGTCGATGTAAACCTTGCCGCCCGACGGCTTGTCGAGCCCCCCGATCATGTTGAACAGGGTGGACTTGCCCGATCCCGACGGGCCCATGATGGAGATATACTCACCCGTCTTGATCTCGATGCTTACGCCCTTGAGCGCCATAAGCGTCTGTTTCCCCATGACGTACTCTTTCTTGACGTCGAGGGTCTTTACCGCGTACTCGCGCGCGGCATCCACTGCTGCCTCAGCCATGTCAACTCCTCTTGCTCGATTCATCCGCGGCCGGCCGTGTACCGCCAGCCGCCGCAGCTATATTTCCGTTCGCATCGCGTCCGCCGGGGGCATGCGTCCCGCCCGGCGCGCTGGGTAGACGGCACCCACCACCGTCAACCCCGCGCCGATGAGCACCGCCAATACCAGGCGCAGCAGTGCGCTGCCCCAGTTCAGCGAACTGAGCACGTGGTCGTACTGGCTCATGCCCGCCAGCAGGCCGGCTACGAAGCCCAGGAGGGCTCCAACCAGGCTGCCCACCAAGCCCAGCACGCCAGCCTCAATCAAGAACAGCTTCACCACAAACCAATCCAACGCGCCCAGGCATTTCATGGTGCCGATCTCGCGATAGCGTTCCGTGACACTCATCAGCATCGCGTTCGTGATACCCACCACGCACACCAACAGCGAGATGGCCGTCAACCAGATCTGGATCGACGCGTCGCCACCCTCCGCGGTGGCGCCCCCGGCCGTTTGCTGGATGCTCTTCGCCACGACGCCCGACGTCAGCACACTCGTCAGGAAGGCGATCGCCAGCACGATACCGGCCATGGTTATGCACGAGCGCCAGATGCGGATGCGCACGCTGCGCAGGGCAATCTTCACGGCCTCGCGGTTGGGGAGCTTGATCTGACGCCGGATTCCGGCTTGCGTTTTTGCGTCAACCGGCACTCGCCTACTCCGTAGGGTCCGCACGCGCGACCTCGAACCCCACGAGGCTGCGCCGCCCGAGCATGTCCATGTACTTCAGCAAAGCGACCTCCGATTCCTTCCGGCTCAGTTTGAATTCACGTGCCACGAACGCGATGAGGTCGCTCACCGTGTGCGTTCCATCGATTTGCCCCACCACCTTCGATCCGATGTCGTCGAGCAGAAGCTCTGTCACGTCCGGTACCGCGAATAGCTTGCGCATCCACATCGCGGGGCGTTTCCCCGCCTTCTCGTAGGCCACCAACATCCGGCCCGAGTCCAGCGTTTTCCATCTCACCCGGGGGTTCAGGCGCGGCGTGGACGCCAGCATACCCTTGCGCGACAGTTTCCCGCGCCGTTTCTCGCGCCACGCCATCATCTGGGAGTCTGACTCCTAGGCACACACCACCGTCTGGGCGACGCGCTCGGGTGTGTCTTCGTCTTCGGCGTCCGCGCATAGCACGGCGAACATCTTGTCGTCCTCGGGACACACCCAGACGATACCTTCGATCCGTTCCCGGCGCGCCAAGCCCCGCCGCCCGACCGTCTGACCGAAACGGCATGCCACATGGGCGCCCACTCTTGCCTCCGCAAGCTCCGTCTCGCCGCGCGGTGTGACACCCATGACTTTCAGTAACTCGCCCGGCCACTGTTCGAGTGCCGTCTTGCCGCGCCACTGGGACGCCACCGCCCAGCGTTCCACGCGGAGCCAGGAACGCCGTGATTCGCGGAACAGAAACCGGAGCCGGCCGGGCGCTAAGTCCGGGCGTTCCAGATTATAGGATGCTGGGGTTGAAAACGCAAAGCCGTACACCGACCACAGACGCGCCGCGTCCCGATCGCACTCGGCCGCTGTCCTCAGGATCCGGTGGGCTTGGCGGCGATCTTCCGTGTTGCCCGAGAACAGCACCTCCATCAACACCACCCGGCGGCTTGCGGCGCTATGCCACCCCAGACCGTACGCCACGCGGTCCGTTTCCCATCGGAACGCTTCCAACTCACGCCCTTGGCGGAGTTTCTTGGGCACGTAGCCAGCATCGTAGGGTTCGAAGCCGATCTGGCCGCGGCAGGTCTTGGACAGCGACTTGCCATAGTGGGCTATGGCTTCCGCGATGGCGTTCCCCCGGCGCTTGGCCTGAGTCCAGCGAACCTGCAAGCGCATGTCTTCGCCATCGTCCAGGGCGGCGTATCCCGCCTTGTGGTCGCCCGAGTGACGGTGCAATTCCCAATCGGCCGGTACGTCCACCGCGATGCCCTGCCAGCCAAACTGTTTCCACCCGTCCTGCGGAGCCATCTTCGTGTCTGATCCGATCACGGTTTGCGCCGCCGCATTGCGCCGGGCCTTCGGGCTGCAGCGCTAGCGGCCTCTGATCTTCGACCAAGTCCGGCTGAACCAGTTGTTGGCCTTTGCCTCTTCCTTCTGCACCGTTCGCTCTTCGGACTCGTCTACCGGTTGCCAGGCGCCGTCCACCTGTTTCTCGGTCGTCTGGGCTACGAACAAGCTGCCTACGCGGGCCCAAGTGCTGCCGCGCCATTCAAAAGTGATCGTCTCCGTGCCGGTGTCGCGCAGGAAGTGCGTGTCCGCTTCCGCTTCCTTGCGTTTGCGGTGGAACCGGGTCGCGAGCCGCTGCTTGGTCAGTGTCACGTCGGCCACATACGGTGTGCGGACCCCTTCCTGTTCCTGTACG
>JAACEL010000050.1 GCA_011682535.1 Nitrospiraceae bacterium
GGAGGAGTGGACGTTCGACCCGGACGGCGACGGCGCGCCCAATTACCTCGACACCGATAGCGACGGCGACGGGGTGGACGACGCGACGGAGGGAGTGGGCGATCCCGACGACGACGACATGCCCAACTATCTCGACACCGACAGCGACGGCGACGGCTACTCCGACGATGTCGAGGAATACCTGGCAGGCACCGACCGGCTCGACCCCGCGAGTTTTCCCACGGAGCCGCTTCCGGCTTCGTGCGCGGCGATGCTCGCCGGCTTGGCCTTGGCGCTTATGGGGTGCGCGGCGGCCGCCCTGCGTGTGGAAGCACGAGTTTGTCGATCCAATTGATGAACTCGCGCTGACGCACCGGCGCGGACAACACGTCGTCGTCGATGCCGGTTTGCCAGCGTAGCGGTTTGTCCTCCGGATTCTGCGCAAGCGCTTCGAGTTTGTCGACATAGGCCATCATGTCGTCGTGACCCTTGAAGAACCCCAGCTTGGTCAATTTCTCTTCGCGGGCGCAGATTAGACGCGCCATTTCGTGGATGTCGTATTCGGGATGGTATTGCAGCCCCCAAAACGTCCCCTTCTTGTACGACACCGAAACGGCCTGGACGTCGCTGTAGTCATTGCCCGCCAGCAGCGTCGCGCACGACGGCAGTTTCGTGACCTCGTCGTCGTGGCTGACGAACGCGCTGAACACCGGCGCTTTGCCTTCGAACATCACGTGCGTCCGGCCGGCGTCGGTGAGATGGATCTTCCGGCCGATACCCATCTCGCGTCCCAGCGGGTGCGGGCCGACCTCGCCACCGGCGACCACCACCGCCAACTGGATCCCCCAGCACGTGCCGAAGCTCGGCACGCCGGCCTCGAATGCGCGCCCGACCAGCTCGAGATGGGCCGTCACGCGCGGATCGTCGAAGTGATAGACCGTGAGGTTGCAGCCGGGCCACAGAATCCCGGCGTAGCCGTTCAGTTCTGCGTCGGTAGGCGGCTTCGTGCCTTCGTCGCTTGACAGCCACACATCATACTCGGCCTCGGGCAGGTAGGCCACCAGCATGTCGCGATACAGTTCCCAGGCGAGCCCCATGCCTACTTCATTGAACTTGTCGCGGCTTTCCTTGGGGTATCCGTCGATGATTAGAAAACGCGGGGCGTCGGGCATGGTGGCAACTCCTTCAGGCGTCCAGTTCCTTGAGAATGGCGGGTAATTTTGCATAGTCGTCGCAGATGGCGTCGGGGATGTGGCCTTCGAGCGGGCGCTGCTTTACCACGGTAAGCAAGACTCCGCGCGCGCCCACGGCGTGCGGACCGCCGATGTCGTTGTGCGGGCGATCGCCGATGTGGATCAAGTCTTTGATGTCGCACCCCGCGATGTCGGCGGCGGCCTGATGCACTTCCGGCGCCGGTTTCGAGCGGCCGATCTCATCCGAGAACACGCATCCGTCGAAACACGCCAGCATCCCCGCGCCGTCGAGCAATTCACGCAATGCCCGGCCGGGCGAGTTGATCGTGTCTGAGACGATGATCAGCGGATACACGCCTTTCAGCGCCTGCAATGCCTCGAGCGCACCCGGCGCGGGATCGGGCCGGAAATCCAGCTCCATGTGTTCGTGAGTTGCGACCAGGTCCGCCAATTCCTCCTCGGGCAGTTCGCGGCCAAGACCCTTCAGGATGACTTCGTAGCGCTCGCGCACCGTCCACGTGACAAACTGGTCGTGCCACACCTTGTTGTACGCCGCGTCGGTGATGGCGTAGGCCAGGTCCACGGCATCGCGGCTGATGGGCTCGTGGCGGTTGAGGTACTCGAAGACCAGATCGCGTCGCGCCACCGATTTCGGCGGCACCCCCGCCGCCGCCCGCTTAGGTTCATCGGTTTCATCCATGAAGAGACAGTCCCACAGATCAAAGGTAACCGCTCTAATTCGTCGTTTCGTCATCGTTCCTCCAGACTTGGTGTCGCCACCCTGCGCGGCAAGTGTAAGCGCAGGATTATGCCAAATCACCTCGAAACGGAACAAGATCGCGGCACTGCCAGCGAGCTATGTCCGGGGTCAACGGATTCCGTGGGCTCGCTTCGCTCACCCACGTGCTGTCGCCACTTCGTGGCTAACTGAAGAGGGAGCAGTTCCCTCCTCCCATTTGAGCATTTTACTGTAATACTTTACAAAGCCGGAAACGAGCTTCCTCACAAAAAGCGCAAGCAAGCTTGCGCACTCCAAAGAGCCCTTCGGGTTCAGTAACGCCGACTTTTGTCGGTGGCGTCAAGATTAAGATTGGACCCCTTAGGGCTCGCGCAAGAATAACTCCACCGTTTCCGCATCTCATCTTCACGCCACCTTCGAGCGCGCCACAGCGCGTTACCCGTCGTTCGGGGTTGACTCGTCCCGACCCGTTCGATACGATTCTCTGCACGTATGGATGCCGTGGGAGGCGCATGAAATGGGCGTTGTGGTGGTTACCGGCTCGGCCGGCCTCATCGGGGCGCAGACCGTCCGCCGCTTTGCCGAGAAGGGGGCTACCGTTGCCGGGATCGACAACGACATGCGCGCATATTTCTTCGGCGAGGACGGCTCGACGAAGCGAAACGCCGACGCCCTCCAGCGCGAGTTGACGGCCTATCGCCACCATGCGGTCGACATCCGCGACCTCGCGGCATTGGAAACGGTCTTCGAAACCTATCAAGGCGGAATCGAACTGGTCGTCCATACGGCCGCGCAGCCCAGTCACGATTGGGCCGCCCGCGAACCACTCACCGATTTTGGCATCAATGCGCTGGGCACGCTCAACCTGCTCGAGCTTTCTCGCAAGTACTGCATCGACGCGCCGTTCATCTTCACGTCGACCAACAAAGTATATGGCGACGCACCCAACGCCCTGCCGCTGGTCGAACTGGACACGCGGTGGGAAGTGGATGAGGCGCACCCTTACGCCGCGCACGGTATCGACGAGTCGATGTCTATCGACCAGTGCAAGCACTCGGTGTTTGGCGCGTCGAAGGTGGCCGCGGACGTCATGGTGCAGGAATACGGCCGCTATTTCGGGATGAAGACCGTGGTGTTCCGGGCCGGATGCCTCACGGGGCCGGGCCATTCGGGCGCCGAACTGCACGGATTCCTCTCCTACCTGATGAAGTGCGCCGTCACCGGGCGTGAATATACCGTGTTCGGCTACAAGGGCAAGCAGGTTCGCGACAATATCCACTCGAACGACCTGGTCGACGCATTCGTCCATTTCTTCGAGCATCCGCGCGCGGGGGAGGTGTACAACATCGGCGGTAGCCGCCACAGCAATTGCTCGATGCAAGAGGCCATCGCGATGTGCGAGCAGATTGCGGGCAAGAAGATGAATTACCGCTACGCCGAGGACAACCGCAGCGGCGACCACATCTGGTGGATCAGCGACGTGCGTAAGTTCCAGGCGCATTATCCGCAATGGCGCTACCAGTACGACATCCAACAAATTATCGAGGAGATCTTCCATGATTTCGAAGATCGACTCTAAGCTGAAACCCATGGCGCGGAATACGCTGCTGTATTCCGTCATTATCCCCGCCTATAACGAAGAGAAGAATATCGTTCCCAGCATTAACGCGCTGGCGGTCGAGCTGCGTGGTGAAGGAATTCCATTCGAACTGGTCGTCGTCAACGACAACAGCACGGACGGCACGGCCGAGGTGGTCGAGCAAGCCCGAGCCGAATTCCCCGAGATCAAGCTCGTGCACAACACCCCGCCCGGTGGATTGGGCCGCGCGGTGCGATGCGGACTCAAGCACTACACCGGCGACGCCGTCGTGATCGTGATGGCCGATCTGTCCGACGACCCGCGCGACGTGGTCACGTGTTACCGCAAGCTGGAGGAAGGCTACGACTGCGCGTTTGGTTCGCGCTTCATGCGCGGCGGCGAGGTTTCTCACTATCCCTTCGGCAAACTTGTTTTCAACCGGATCGGCAATACCGTCATCCGCTTCATGTTTCTGAAGAAACACAACGACCTGACCAACGCGTTCAAAGCCTACCGGCGGCATGTCATCGAATCGATCTCGCCGTTGCGCGCCTGTCACTTCAACATTACGATCGAGATGTCGCTGTCGGCCGTCGTGCGCCACTATGCGATCGCGCAGTTCCCCATCCGCTGGTCGGGGCGCACGTGGGGGCAATCGAATCTGCACATCCGCGAAATGGGCCGGCGCTATCTGTGTACGTTGCTGAAGATCTGGTTCGAGCGCATCCTCATTTTCGACGATCTCATGGCCGATCTCGAGGCCAAAAAGAAGCGATAAACCGGCACAAAATGCGGGGGTAATACGGAAATCCGATCATGACCAAACGCACCAGGCAACGCACCAGGACCGTTCTCCTGCTGCTGCTCATTGCCGCCATCGCTGTGGGCGCCGCGATGGCCCATTATGCCTTGCGCGGCGGCGAGATCCCCTTCGTCAAGAATGTGCCACGGGGCAACCTCGGCGGGGTGAAGGAGCGCATCGCTGGGCTTGCCGGCAAGGCCAAGGAGATGGTGGGGCAACTGCCGTTGCCCACGCTGGGAGACAAGACGTCGCCGCTGAAACGCGACGCGGGCCAGGCGGAGGCCGAGGAAGCCGCGGCGACCGAGGTCGCCGTCGTCGACGAGCGGGGCGACATTCGGGTCTACTTCGCGCCGTGCGCCCCGGTGCATCCGTTCGGCATCGACGATGCGCTCTTCAAGATGCTCAAAGGCGCTACACGCTCGATTCATGCCGCTTTCTTCGAACTCCAGTTGAACGCCGCCGCCGACCTGCTGATCGGCCAACACGAGCGGGGCCTGGAAGTTCAACTGGTCTCCGACAGCAACTACGAGGACCGTCCCGCGATTCAGGCCTGCATCCGGGCCGGCATCCCCGTCGTGTTCGACGAGCGCTCCGCCTTCATGCACAACAAGTTCTGCGTCGTCGACGGCGAGAGCGTCTGGACGGGGTCCACCAACATCACGAAAAACGGCATGTACCGCAACGACAACAATGCGGTCCTGATCCGCTCGCGCCACCTGGCCGAGAATTTCACCAGCGAATTTGCCGAGATGTTCGGGCAGCGCAAGTTCGGCCGGCGTTCGCCGCGTAAGACGCGCTACCCGCGGCTCACCGTAGGCGATGTCCCTGTCGAGTGTTACTTCGCGCCGGAGGACAACGTGCGCAGCGAGATCATCGATGAGATCCGCGACGCGAACGACACAATCGACTTCATGGCTTTCGCGTTCACATCGGAAGACATCGCCAAAGCCATGGCGGCCCGGATCAAAGACGGGGTGCGCGTGCGGGGACTCTTCGAGGCGCGCCAAGCCGGTTCCAAGTACTCCCGCGACGATTTCCTCGCCAAACGCGGCGCCCGGATCCAGGAAGATCACAACGCGTACACGATGCACAACAAGGTGATCATTGTTGACGACGAGACCGTCATTACAGGGAGCTACAACTTCAGCCAATCGGCCGAAACCAAGAACGACGAGAACGTCGTCATCATCCACTCCCCCTCCATCGCCAAGCGCTACCGCAAGCAGTTCGAGTCGCTGCTGAACTAAGGAGCCTGGTCAGAATAACTTGAACATTCTGCATCTCGTCTTTAGCTTATCTGGCTTCTTAAACTGTTCTAGGCTCCTTCGGGCTCGGTCGGCGGCCACGTTACTCCGAGATCTTATTACTGGGCGCGCTGTTGCTGGAGTTGGCGGGCCGTGGCGTGGCCGGGGTCGATCTCCAGCGCGCGGTCTACGTGTTGGGCGGCTTCTTCTTTTCGGCCGAGGCCGTCGAGGGCCATGGCGAGTCCGCAGTGGGCGTCGGCATCGTCCGGGTAGAGGCGGGTCGTCTCGGCGAATTGGGCCGCCGCTTCTTTCAGGTTCCCCTGCGCGAGGAGGAGGTTGGCCAGGTTGAAGCGGGCGCCGTGGTTGGCGGGATCGATCTTGAGCACGGCGTCGAACTCGCCCCGGGCCTCGTCGAAGCGCCCGAGGGAAGCCAAGGCGATGGCGAGGTTGACCCGTGCGCCTGGGTCTTCGGGGTCAAGCTTGACGGCCTCGGCGAGATGACCAATGGCGCGTTCGGGTTGGCCGCGTTCGAGCAGTTGGACCGCCAGCAGGCGGTGGGCGCCCACGCGCGCAGGGTCGAGGCGGAGCACCTCCTGCAACTGGGACATGGCCTCGTCGGCGCGTCCAAGCTCCAGCAGTACCCGGGCCAACTCGAACCGGCTGTTGCTGCTGCGCGGTTCGATCTGGACGGCCCTGGTGAGGTGGCGGGCGGCTTCGTCGAGTTGACCGGCCTCGCGCAGGGCGCAGCCGAGGTTGTGGTGGGCGAGACGGTTGCCGTCCGTGGCCAACTCGAACCGGCGGTTGCTGACGCCCGGCTCGGTCTGGACGACCGTGGCGAGGTGGCGGGCGGCCTCGTCGAGTTGACCGGCCTCGCGCAGGGCGAAGCCGAGGTTGTAGTGGGCGAGACGGTTGTCTTCGGTGACGGCGAGGGCGTGGTTCCACAGGGTCAGGCTGTCGCGCCAATAGCTCACCTGCACCGAGGCGGTAATCGCCAGCGCGGTGAGGAAGACGACGGCGGCCACGGTGGTGGCCCGGGTTGCCGCGCGCGAACGCTGGGCAACGTGGCCCATCGCCCAGGCCAACGCGATGAAGATGCCGATGGTGGGAACGTAGGCGTAGCGGTCGGCCATGGCGTGGCGGGAGAGTTGGACGAGCAGGCTGCTGACGGGGAACAGGGCGATGGCGTACCAGAACCAGCCAACGAACAGATAGCGTGCGCGGCGTCCGTAGGCGAACACGACGCCGGTGACTGAGGCAAGGAGGATCGCCGCGGCAACCGGTTTGAGTACGCCCAGCCTGGCGCCGGGGTGGGGATAGAAGACGCTGAGCCCCGTGGGCCAAAAGATGCGCTTGAGGTAGAGGACATACGAGACTGCTGCGTTGGAGGCCCGAAGGCTGAGCGGGAGGGTCTCGGTGTTGCCGATGGCGCCGATGTCTTCCTGTGTTTTGAACGCGAGCATTGCGAAGAGTGCCGCTATCGCCAGCAGGGGGATCTTCTCCAGCACGCACCGGCGCGTTTCCCGCCACACCCGCGCCGGACGCAGGCTGGGCAAGTCGAACCGCCTCAGGGGCCAGTAGTCGAGCAGGATCAGCAGGACGGGGAGGGTGAGCAGCATGGGCTTGGCTAGAAGCGCAAGGATGAAGCAGAGCGTCACGAGCACGTACTGCCGCACGCGGGGACGCTTGGCATAGTGCGCATAGGCCAGCAGTGTCAACAGGCCGAAGAACGTGCTGAGGACATCCTTCCGGCTCGAGATCCAGGCTACCGGCTCGACATTCTGCGGATGGATGGCGAACAGCGCGGCGGCGAACGCGCTGCACCACGGCGCGCCGGTGACTGTGCGCAGCAAGACAAACAACAAGACGGCGTTAAGTACGTGAAACAGCAGGTTGACGGCATGATGACCCCCCGCATTCATGCCAAACAGATGGCAGTCGATCATGTGACTGATGGTGTCGAGAGGAATCCAGTGGCCGTGGGCGTACCCCAGCGCCCAACGCAGATTGTCGAAGCTCAGCCCCTGTTGGACGCGCACATTGTCGGTGACGTAGATCGGGTCGTCGAAGTTGACGAAGTCGAATCCGGTGACTTGGCGGTATACTGCGAAGGTAACCGCGCCCAGAAAAAGGACGATAAGAATATCGCGCCGGAGGCTGTTCGATGCGTGTTTCATTAGAAGTGGATAGTATCATTGGGTTTCGCCGTTCGCAATTGTCGTGAACGCGGGGACAATTTTTGGGAGTTCAGGGGGGCCGTTGCCTCAGGTGAAAATCTATCCGAAATGCTTCTTTCTTGAACTTGGAGGCGGCAGAAACTATAATCTCCGCCTTACGTTGTGGTTGAGTGGCGGACCGAGCGTCCGTCGGCATGGTGCCCCATGCCGACCTTGGAGGGTAGTGCTGTCCCTCCTCACACGGCAAGCAAGCGGGTTCTATCCAGAACGGCGATTCGACAACCAGGTGCGTATCTCCTCTTAACTTGTCGGTTCCCCCGGAACACCGCGATGGAATCCGATCCCAGGGAGTGAAAAAGGAACGATGAACCAAATTCTCAAGAAGTGCGTTCTTTCGGAAACCGTGAAAGAATTTGTAGTGGAAACGCCCTTGATCGCACGAGCCGCCAAGCCGGGACACTTCGTTCTGGTCCGCGGCGATGAATGGGGCGAACGTCTGCCCCTGACCATCGCCGACAGCGATGTTGAAGCGGGCACTATTACCCTCGTCATGCAGGAAATCGGACGCGGCACTAAGAAGCTCGGCACCTTCAACGAGGGCGATGCCTACGCCGATATCGTCGGTCCCTTGGGCAAACCCCGTGAGATCACCGAAGGCGGCAGGACCATCTGCTGCCTGGCCGGCGGACTCGGCGTGGCCCCCATGTATCCACAGACCAAGGCCTACCACGAAACCGGCAACCGGGTTATCTCCCTGGTCGGTGCGCGCAACGAATCGCTCTTGTTTTGGCGGGACAAGATGGAGGCCGTCAGCGACGAGATCTTGTACAGCACCGACGACGGCTCGTTCGGATTTCACGGCTACGCCACGCAGTTGCTCGAGCAACTGGTCGAACGCGGTGAGAAGATCGATGAAGCCGTCGCCATCGGACCCGTCCCCCATATGCGCGCCGTTGCCGAATGCTGCAAGAAACACGGCATCCCCGTGGTCGTCAGCCTCAACCCCATCATGGTCGACGGTACTGGCATGTGCGGCGGATGCCGCGTCACGGTCGACGGCGAAACCAAGTACGCCTGCGTAGACGGACCCGAGTTCGACGGCGCCGAAGTGGATTTCGCCGAGTTGATGGCCCGCCAAGGCGCCTACAGACAGGTTGAGACCGCGGCCGCCGCGGATGAGGACCACACCTGCCGCCTCACCGGCGAACCGGAAGACGCCGGCCGCCCCGCGCTCGATTTCTCCGAAGTCAACCGCTCCTGGACCGAAGAAGAAGCGGTCGCGGAAGCGGATCGCTGCCTCGTGTGCAAGAAACCGCGATGCATTGCCGGATGCCCCGTCGAAGTCGACATCCCCGCATTCATTCAGGCAATCCAGCAACGCGATTTCGCCAACGCCGCCGCCATTCTCAAGGACAAGAACAGTCTGCCCGCCATCTGCGGGCGCGTGTGCCCCCAGGAAGACCAGTGCGAGAAGGTCTGCGTCGTCGGCATCAAGAGCGAGCCGATCAAGATCGGTAAGCTCGAACGATTCGCCGCCGACTGGGAAGCCGCGCACGAACCCGTTGAACCCATCGTCGCGCCGCCCACTGGCCACAAGATCGCCGTCATCGGGTGCGGCCCCGGTGGCCTCACCTGCGCTGGCGATCTCGCCAAAATGGGCCACGATGTCACCATCTACGAAGCCTTCCACGACACGGGCGGCGTCTTGCGCTACGGCATCCCCGAGTTCCGGCTGCCCAAGGCCATCGTCGACCGCGAAGTTGGATACGTCAAGAGCCTCGGCGTCAAGATCGCACTCGACATGGTCATCGGCAAGGTTCACACCGTGCAGGAACTGCTTGACGCCGGGTTCGAAGCCGCCTTCATCGGCGTTGGCGCAGGCGCGCCGATGTTCCTCAACATCCCCGGCGAAAACCTTGTTGGCGTTTTCTCCGCCAACGAATTCCTCACCCGAGTCAACCTCATGAAGGCCTACCTCGAAGACTACGACACCCCTGTCATCGTTGGCGAACACGTCGCCGTCATCGGCGCTGGCAACGTGGCCATGGATGCCGCGCGCGTCGCCCTGCGCCTGGGCGCCAAGCAGGTCTCCATTGTCTACCGCCGCTCCGACGCCGAAATCCCCGCGCGCGCCGAGGAGGTCGAGAACGCCAAAGAAGAAGGCGTCGTCTTCCGTCTCCTCACCAACCCCGTCGCCATCCTCGCCGGTGACGATGGGCGCGTCGCCGGCATGCGCTGTATCCGGATGGAACTGGGTGAGCCCGACGCTTCCGGACGCTGCCGTCCGCTGCCCATCGAAGGTTCGGAGTTCGACTTCGAATGCGATATGGCCATCCCCGCCCTCGGCAACCGCTCCAACCCGCTCTTGACCGGAAACACCAAAGGCCTCGAACTCAACAAGTGGGGCAACATCGTGGTGAACCCTGAGACCGGCGCCACCAATTTGCCCGGCGTCTTCGCCGGCGGCGATATCGTTACCGGCGCCGCCACCGTCATCGAAGCAATGGGCGCGGGCAAGATCGCGGCGCGCTCCATAGACGCCTATGTCCGTGACAAAGACGGCGCCGGCGAAGGAACGCAGTAGAGCAAATTCTTCGCTACTTGAGAGTACTGGGTTCGCGGTTGCGCAACCTCAAGCGCATGGGGGAACGCCTCCTCGATCATCTCGACCGCTCCGGCGAAATGGAAGACCTGCTTCAGGTGGAATGAAAGGGAGGACTCGTCCATGTTGCTTTCGCTGGTGTGTGCCGCCATGGCGGCTTCGGTTGCGCAGGGAGGGAATGCTGAAATGAAATCGGAGGAGCCCTATCACTTGGTGGTCGCGCCGGTGGGTGAACAGAACCCCCGCAACAGCGAGGCCGCTATCATCCCCATCGAAGGCGGAAAGTTGTTGCTGGGCTGGACGGAGTTTTACGCGGGCAGCGGCGCCGACCACGGTCCGGCGCGGATCTCGGGGAAAGTGTCCGCGGACGGGGGCCGTACCTGGGGTGAGCGGTATACCCTTGTCGAGAACGACGGCGGGTGCAATGTGATGGAAGTTAACTTCCTGCGCCTGCGTGACAATCGGATCTCGCTGTTCTACTGCCAGAAGAACACCGAGGGCACCGATTGCCGCGTGATGATGCGTACGTCAAGCGACGAGGGAAAGACCTGGAGCACGGCCAAGCAGATCAGTCCCGACAACCGCTACACCGGCCTGACGAATGGCCGCTGCATTCGCCTGAAATCGGGCCGGATCCTGCTCGAGACTTGGGACAGCGGTGACAGCTACTGCTACATTTCCGACGACGACGGCGAGAACTGGCGCGAGTCGCAGCGTATCAAGCCTGGCGACGGTTCCTGGGAACCGGCCTGCATCGAACTAAAGGACGGACGCGTGCTGATGCTCACGCGGACGGGGTTGGGCGGGCAATACCAGAGCATCTCGTCGGACGGCGGAGAGACCTGGAGTGAGCCGGTGCCCTCGGCCTTAGTCGGCACCGCCGCGCCCGTCTCCATCAGCCGCATCCCCACCACCGGCGATCTCCTTGCGATCTGGAATCACAACCCGGGCGCCCCGAAGCGCAATCCCCTTGCCGCTGCAGTGTCGAAGGACGAAGGCGCGACTTGGGAACACTTCCGCAACATTGAGGACGATGCCGAAGACGCTTGGGCATATCCCGCCGTGACCTGGGTGGGTAACGAAGCGCTTCTTACCTACTTCAACTACAGCGGCGGCCTGTCGCTCCAACTCAAGATCCTGCCCGCAGGCTGGTTCTACGAATAGCGCGTTCGGGCTATCCCTCCGTCGCGACCAGTAGACGAACGCCCTGAGGCGCGAACGGTTCGATGCGCAGGTGGTTCTGTCCCTTCTTGAGGAAACGCGAGATCTCGAGCCGCAGTGGAGCGCCGATGAAGCCTCCGGCGTAGGCGCCGTTGATGGTGACTCGCGCAGCGGCTTCGGTGTCGATCGTATCGGCCGCCACGAAGACCCGGCGCCCTTTGCCCAAGATACCATCGGGGATGTCGACGTGCCCCTCGAAGGGCTCGGCGCGTTTCACGGGACTCAGCGTCAGCGATTGTCCGACGGCCCCCCAAGGCCCGCCACCGTAGGGCGCAACCTCTATGGCCGCTTTCCAGTCCCCCTGAGGGACCCCTACCCGCTTCCAGTCGGCGGCAGCCTCGGTGGCGCTGATCCACGAACCGTCGCTCACCACGACAGCCGTGTCGCCGTTCTCATAGGCGAGCCGCAAGAGACAGACGAGCCCGGCCGGATTGGGGCCTTCGCCGCCGTTTCGCGCCAAGACAGCCATCACATTCTCGCCAGTATGCAGCGCTTCTCGCACGTCGTAGGTCTTCGGCTGCTCCCATTGTGCATCCCCACCGATCCGGGCGTCATTGATGTGGAGCGTGTATCGGTTATCCGCGCTGACCAGCAGTGTCGCGGATACCAGATCTTTGGCCACCTGAAGCGTCTTCCGGAAATAGCGCCGTCCCGGCAATTGGGCGTTCACGGGATCGTCCGGATGCCAGATCCACTGCGCGCCCTGCATATCGAGCGTCTCGTATTCGGGAACCAGCTCGGGCGCTGGATCAAGCGCGATAGGCGTGACGGGAAGGACGTCCAGCTCGGCCAGCATGGCCTGGGTCATTCGAGGCGGCAGGCCGCGCGGGCGGTCATTGAAGACCACGAAGGCACTCTCGTACGGTTCAAGCGTCAGGTCGAATTCGGCGAACTTGTCGCGGCGCTCGAATGGAATGGAGGTGATTTCATTCCGAATTGCGTCCCAGACTTCGGGAACGCCCGGTACATTCGCACGGAACTTGAACGGCCTTGTCTTCTCGTCACTGTTCAGATTCGCCACGAAGAAGACGTCATGGCCCTCTTTCCGGCGATGCAGAATATGCAGCCAGTCCTCGGTGGCGCCTTCGGCTACGTCCAGCGCCGGCAGGATGCCGGCATCGGCAACGAGTGCCTCACGGACATCTTTCGAAGAGGGCTCACTGGGGAGCAGATAGGCACGGCCGCCCTGTGGGTTCACGTTGATTGCCGTGGTACCGGGCCGCGGGGTTTCACCCCAGACCGCGCGAACCAATTCCGCCATGTCGGCGGAAGATTTGCCGGGCGTTGCCGATCGAGTAGGCAGCATGCCGTATCCGGCGACGACGCCGCCTTGATCGAAGAAGGCTTTGGTTTTCGCCAAGGTCTCGTAAGGCATCACCTCGACCGAGGGCAGCAACAATACCCGATACACTTCCCGGCGCAGCGCCAGGTTCCGGCCGTTCAGCGCGACGTCTTTCTCGAACACCTCGTAGGGCAGCCAGTCGCAGTCCAGCAAGCCGCCCATCAGCGCGTCGGTCATTTTTTCGGGGAAGCGCCGTTCGCCCACGTGGAGACTGACGCCGGGATAGAGGAACGCCACCGGAGCGGCATGGACGCCCTCGACCAGCATACTGCTCAGGCGAACCGAGTAGTCGGCCCAGACCTTGTAGAGCGGCCAGCGCGGCTCATAGCCGCCGTTGTAGAAGTAAGGGGGGCAGTCGCGGTCATACGGGGCGCGTGGATTGAAGGAGTGCGGGATGATGAAGTTGACGCCCTGGACCTGCATCACGTCGAGCCACCATTTCATCTCGGGATAGCTGAGGTCCTGGCCTCGAGCTCCGTAGATTTCCACCATGGTCAGGTCGTCCCGCTTGCCATAGGCGTGCGTGACCGAACTGCCGAGTTTCGGCGTGTACAGCAAGTTCAGGTCGCGTTTCCCCGGAGCGAACTGTGTGAACACGGCGTCGATGCCGCCCATGCCGGTGTACTTCATCAACTGGACCATGTTGTACGCGCACTTTTTAGGGTGGGCGTATGTGCGAACGTGTTCCAAGAAATGACCGGTGGACTCGACGCCGTGATCGTGACACCACTCGGTAATGCCGCCGAACAGCGTGCGGCCCCAGGCCTCGGCGAAGGCGTCGATGTATTGGTACTTCGCCGCCGCTTCCTGCTCGGGGCCGGCCAAGCCGCACTTGAAGGCCACGAGCGCCTGCATCCAATCCGCGCCGCGCTCGTCGAGCATCGGGATGACCTCCGTGCCCCAATCGCCGTGAGTCTCGGGTTCGTCGTAGAAGTACCCCTTGATCGTCTTGCCGAATTCCGCTCCGAAGCGGTCGTAGTGCGGCTGATACACGGTGTCGAGATACCAGTCCACTGCATCCTGACTCGCGCCGTCCACCAGGTAGCGGTGTCCCGCCTGCTGGAAGTCCCACGTAAACACCATCACGCGCCAGCCGCCTTCCGGCGCGTTCCACGCCAGCGTGGTGTCTGCCACCTGCGGCGTGAGGTCTACCAGCGAACCGCCCTCCACTTTCTCGCCCGAGAGTCTGCCGGCGATCACCGCGATGAGGTGTTCCTTGGGGATATCGATCGAGCATGCGCCGGGGCCCGGAACATCCACCCATTTGACCTGCAAGCTCTTGCTCGCGTATTGCTTCGGAACCTTGCCGCCGACCTCTCCACTCGGCCACCATTTCTCGTCGAAGATCCACATGTCGAGTCCGAGCCGTTTGGCCGAGTCCAGGCAGACGGCCAGATCGCGGAACCAGCCCTCCCCCAGCCAGTCGCTGTGTGGCCGCGATTCGGCCGTGAAACACCCGTTGCCGCCTTCGGCGACGATGGCCAGGTATTCCTGTAGACGCTCCGGGGATTCGTCCCCATGCAGCCAGAACAGCGGGCCGAGCAGTTTGCGCGATTGCTCGCCCGGGTTGCGGAATTCGGCTTCCAGCGCGGCGATGTCGGCCGTCACCGGCTGCGTCAATGCGATCAGTACCAGGACGAGACAGAAGGCTCGTGTGTGCATGGGAGAGGTCTCCTTTGCAGACTCAGTCGTAGAATCCAAACTCGTGTGCCGCGTCGTACAGCGCGACGACGTTCTCGGGCGGCACACCGGCTTGAATATTGTGAACGTTGTTGAAGACATACCCGCCTCCGGGTTTCCAGGTTTCGATGTGGCGGCGCACATGGCCGCGCACTTCGTCAGGTGTCGCCGACGGCAGCACGTGTTGCGCATCGATGCCGCCGCCCCAGAACGTAAGCTGTTTCCCGAACTGCGCTTTCAAATCGGCGGGCGCCATCCCCGCGGCGCCGATCTGCACCGGGTTGAGGGCGTCGATGCCGTTGTCGAGCAGGTCCGGAATGTAGGTCGCGCAGGCGCCGCAGGTGTGATACCAGATCTTGGCCTGCGTGCGGGACTTGATGAACTGGACGAGCTGCTTGTGACGCGGCTTGACGATGCTCCGGTAGAGGCCCGGGTCGAAAATTGGGCCTTGCTGCCCCGCCAGGTCGTCGCCTATCATAATCACGTCGACCACGTCGCCCACCTCGTCCAGGAACACGCCGAACCAGTCCATCCAGAACCGCAGCGTCTGGTCGATCAGCGCCTCGCAGAACTCCCGGTCGGCCATCAGGTCGCACAGCCACCGCTCCAGGCCGCGCATGTACCAGCAGATCTCGTAGACCACGCCCGATATGCCGCTCACGACGGCATATGGCGTGTCTTTCTTCAGCGCCAGGGCCTGGTCGCGCAGCCCGGCGAAGCGGCCAGGGTCGTCGCCCTTGGGGAACGGGTAGTCGCGAAGATCGTCAATCGTGGCGTTGGCGAGCGGGTGATGGGAGATGTCCATGTACAGCGGCTGGTCGTCGGGCATCGACCAGGTCACGCCGAACTCGTCGGTGAGGTCGTGCCACGGCCGCCCGCCGCGCTCGTTCTGCACGATGCCGCCGGTCCAGCCCGATGCCGCCCCCGCCGCCACGTAGCGTGTGTCGACCCGCAGCCGTTCGAGTACGGCTTCGCACGGCTGGGCCAACTGTTGGACCGGGTCCATGATTTCGAGTTCGTCTTTGATGCCCAGATGCTTGAGCAGGTCCAGGTAGGCGAACTTATGGATCCCCGTCTGGTTGCCGCCCAGATCGATCGGAACGCGATCGGGTTCCTCGTGGTTCAGCGCCCGAAGGACCCGTTCCCGGGGCGTCATGGTTTCGTTGTGCATACCGCGTACTCCTTCTTCTACCGAACCTGAGCCAGGTAGCTGCCGAGTCCCACGATCGCCGTCGATGCCAACAACACCAGAAGCCCGGCAAAGACGAGACGGTGGGTGCGCTTGCTCGAACCTCGCCATTCGCGGAAGTACAGCCCCCAGAGATTGCTGAAGATGATGATGAAGGCCATGTGGATCGTCCAGCTCGAGAAGTCGTAGCGGCCCATCCGCGTGGTTCCCATGCCGTAGAAGAAGAACTGGAAGTACCAGGTCACGCCGGCCAGGGCCGCGAAGAGATAGTTGAGCGGCAGCGACGCTCCGCGCGCGCTTACATAGTCCCCGCTGGAGCGGTTTTTCACGTTCAGCGCCACGCACCACACGAAATTCGTCGTGAATCCTCCGGCCAACGCCACGATCAGCACCGGGTAGTTCTGGAACAGGCTGGGGGCGCCGTTCTCGATTGCCAGGTCGGCGATCGGTTTCCCCGCCGCGAATGCGAACGCCATACATGCGCTCATCACACCGGCGAACACGGCCACCCAAAGACCCTTGGAGAAGTTGAACTCCTTGATCACCGCCGTCTTCTCCGCGGCGGGGGCTTCCCTCTCCTTACGCATGCCGGCCAGTCCGCACACGGCGATTCCGCCCAGACAGACCGCAACGCCGCCCAGCGTGACCCGCCCCGACACCTGCGAGGCAAGCGCGACGAACTCCCCGTTGAATATCGGCGGGATGATTGTGCCGAAGGCGGCGCAGAAGCCCAACGCCAATGCGTAGCCCAACGACATGCCCAGGTAGCGCATGGACAACCCGAAGGTGAGACCGCCCACGCCCCACAAGACCCCGAAGAAATAGGTCCAGAACAGGCTCGTCCCGGGCGCGCTACGCAGAACCCCCACGACGTCCGGGCATGTCGCCAGCGCGGCCACCCAGGGCGCGATGATCCAACTGAAGAACCCGCCCACCAGCCAGTAACTCTCCCACGCCCAGTTCTTCACCCGCTTGTAGGGAATGTAGAAACTGCCCGCGGCCAATCCCCCAATCGCATGCAGCAGGACACCCAGCAATGGATTTGGTTCCATCTCGCCTCCCCTTCTCGCCGACCGCTCCCAGTCTACCTGCTGCGGGAGGCCGCGTCAAAACACACGAGCCATGAAAAGAAACGATCCGGCCATGGTGCTCCAATTTGGCTTTTCCGGTTCTTGCGTATTTCGTTCTGATACCGCCTTTTTGACGGGATAACAGGATGAACTGGATGGCTTGCATCCTGTAAACCTGACTCATCCCCAGTTTGGCGTCCGTTTTCCATGGAACCGTATCCGCGCTGAGGCCTCCCCCAACCTCGTTCCCAAAGTTGCACTTGGGAAAACGAATTGCCCGCGAAGTTGTACTTCGCAGGCCTCGTAGCGATCACGCTCGTCCTCGAAGTCACCTCGCGTTGCTGCCACCCCGTTCGGGGCTTGTT
>JAACEL010000335.1 GCA_011682535.1 Nitrospiraceae bacterium
GTCAGGAGACGGTCACACCGGTCCCGATCAACCAACACGGCGACTCCGCACTCAACATGCAAGGATAGCCCTTTGTTTTCTCCGTCCACGCACCAGACTTCCTGTCCCGCAATGCAGACGGAGTTCTAAGGACCTAACCCGCATCGCTCACCATTGCTCGCCGCGAGAGCGACATGCGCCCGGAACTGGGCGGTTTCGCTGAACGCGGCGAGTACAATCCCAAATGCCAAACCAAGCCCTGACACATACAGGCGTCTCAAATATTCATCGGGGAAGTTAATCGGCGATTCCGGTGTTCTCTTCACAAGTTGGATCATCCAACGTTCAATCGGCTATACTCTGCCTCATGTTCATGGTAAAGAACAAAAAGCGTCGGCAGCACAGCGGACTGATAACCGCCGTTGCGCTGTTGACGGCACTTTCCTCGCTCGCGTATGGCGAAGCGCTTGTGCTGAGCATCTGCTCGGAAGGGTGCGTCTCGCTGGGATCGGCGTGCGCTTCGGACCGCCATGAAAGTGGCGAGGTGCATGCCCGGCAGCATCCGGCGCTCCATCTCTCCGCGCACGCCGCCGAACCTTGGTGGTGTGTGCATATTGTCTTGCTACCTGCGGCCACGGACGTGGCCAACGTGGCGCACGACCGCGCAATGGCCCCAGCTTTGGAGAAAGTCAGCGCTGCCTTCGTACCGCTTGCCGACGCCCCCACCATGGACGGCGAACAGAGCGCGCCCTGCGTGAGTGTTCGTACGGCCCTTCTCACCACACCACCCACCAGGACGGATGTCCTGATCCTCTGATCTCTCGTTGTCGCTCATTGTATTGTGTTGACGCGATGACAAGGTGCGCCCCAGCGCGTGCCAGGGAGAGATCTAACCATGTTCAAAAGAAGCAAGCTCAAGCTGTGTGTATGGGCGGCCGCCTTCGCCTTCACGGCCACGGCCTTGGCCACGACCACCGCCGCGCCGCCTGAAGTGTCACCCACCCTCGACGCCGAGGGCAACCTGTCTCTGCGTGCCGCCGTGGAGGCCGCCCTCGAGGGGAATCCCGACCTGGCGGCGTTCGCATGGGACGTTCGCGCAACGGACGCGCGCGTTCTCCAAGCCGGGCTGCGCCCGAATCCGGAATTGTCGCTGGAGATCGAGGACATCCGCTGGCGCCCTGGTCCGACGCAAACAACAAAGACACGCTCGCTCGGCATCGCGATGCCAACCACCACGCCCACGGTATCGTGGTCGGCCGATCGGGAACGCGGCGCGCGTTCGGGATTCAGTGAATCGGAGTTCACGCTCAGCGTGTCGCAAGTCATCGAACTGGGCGGCAAGCGCGCCCGGCGCGTGGCGCTGGCGAAGCGCGAGAAGGAACTCGTGTTGTGGGATTACGAAGCGGCGCGGGCGGACGTCATAACCGAGACGGCCCGGGCGTTCGTCGGCGTATTGGCGGCGCAGGAACGTCTCGTCTTGCAGGACGAGTTGGTGGTGCTGGCGGAAGCGGTGGCCCGCACGACCTCGCTGCGGGTCGAACTGGGCGAAGCACCCCCACTCGAAGCCAACCGCGCGGACGTGGCCCTGACGACCACGCGCGTAGGACAGCAACAGGCGGCGCTCGAGTTGGCGGCAGCGCACGCGCGGCTTGCGGCGACGTGGGGCAGCCGGGAAGTGGCCTTCGAGCGCGCCGTGGGAAGGCTGGACGAATTGGTGGCGGTGCCTCCGGTGAGTGAACTCGCGCAAGCGATCGGCGCCAATCCGGACGTGGCGCGTTGGACGGCCGAGATGGCCCAGCGCGACGCGCGCATAGCCCTCGAACGCAGCCGCCGTGTACCCGATCCGAACGTGTCGCTGGGTTTCCGGAGCACCGGTCTGGCAGAGGGCCGGAGTTCGGGATTCAGCGCCGATACGGCCGGCGCCATTGGATGGTCTCGCGCGCGCTCCGGCTACAATTCAGACCGCGACAACAGCTTGGTCGTGGAATTCTCAATCCCGATCCCCATCTTCGACCGCAACCAGGGCAGCATCGCCGAGGCCGAACACATGGCCTCGAAGGCCTCGGCGCAACGGCGCGGAACGGAGCTGGCCGTGCATACGGCCCTGGTGGAATTGCGTGAGGCCGCAGCCGCGGCGCTCGTCGAAGCGGTTGCCCTGCGCGACGACGCACTGCCGATGGCCACGGATACTTTCGAGAAAACGCAGCAAGGCTACCGCCAGGGTAAATTCGCTTATCTGAACGTGCTGGACGCACAGCGCACGCTGTTCGAACTGCGCACGGCCTATTTGGACGCACTCAGCCAATACAACAACGCCGTGACAGGGATCGAGCGGTTGACCGGCGCTGCCTTGGCGGCGTGGGAACGCAAGGACGAGGAGAGTATTCATGAGAATTAAGCTGAACAAGATGATCGCAGCCGCGGTGACGGTGTGCGTTGTTGTTTTGATCGCCACCGGGTTCGCCGTCCGGAAAGCCGGCTGGTCTGTGGCCGGAGCCGAGACCGAAGACGCCCCCGCCACTCACGAAGAGAACGAAGCCCACGATCACGCGGAAGGGCATGAAGAACCGGATGACCACGATGGCGATGATCACGATGGCGGCGGCCATGCCCCAAACGAAGCAAGCGGGGCCCACGAAGATCACGAGGAACAGGGCAGTGATGAGGACGAACATGCGGACCACACAGACGAAGGAAAAAGCTTGCGTCTGACACCGCAACAACGTAAACGCTTTGGCATTGTGCTCCGTACCGCCGGGCCGGGAAGCCTGCGGAATGAGGTGCGTTTGCCAGGCGAGATCGTGTTTAACGATGACCGCGTCATACACGTGGTTCCGCGCGTACCAGGCATTGCCATCGAGATACGCAAGACCTTAGGCGACCGCGTCAAGGCCGGCGAAACGCTGCTCATCGGCGACAGCGCCGAGTTGGCTTCCGCCAAACTGGACTATGTAGCGGCCGTGACGCAAGTGGGATGCTGTCAATTCGAGCTTCCCCGTGCGCAGGCCATTCACGACAACACACTGAAGATGCTCGATCTGCTGGAATCGTCCCCCTCCGTCGAACAACTGAGGGAGTCCGTTCTGGGCGAAATGGGCGAATACAGGAGCCGGCTGATATCCGCCTACGCCCAGTATGTGTGGGCCCGCAAAGAATACGAGAGAGAAAAAGCGCTCATGGCCAAGAAGATATCGAGCGAAGGCGACTTCCTGGCGGCGGAAAGCGCTTTCAAAAAGGCCGAGGCCGAAAACTGGGGCACGCGGGATTCCGTGGCGTTCGAGGTCAAACAAGAGCTGCGCGAGGCCACGAGGAAGCGTCACCTTGCCGAACTCCAGGTTGAAACGACCGAGCAGAAGCTGCACATGTTCGGCCTATCCGAAGCCGAAGTCGACGAGCTCGCGGCCAGGCCTCTGCCCGCTGACGAAGCGACCAAGGCAAGCGCGCTTGAGTGTACCGACCCCAACTGCAAAGATTGCGCGGGGCATCAGGCAGAGGCCACCGAGAACAAGGCGCCTGCGTCTGGGCTGAAGCAGGCGAGTCTCGGCTCGTACGAGATTAAGGCGCCGTTTGACGGCCTCATCGTGGAGAAACACATTGCACTGGGTGAACGCCTCGGGGAGGACTCGGAAATCTTCATGATCGCCGACATGAACAGCGTGTGGGTCAACTTGACCGTGTACACGAAGAACCTTGCCTCCGTTCGTGACGGACAGGACATCGTGTTGCAGGTCGACCACAGCGGTGCGCAGGCCCGTGGCAAAGTGACGATGCTCACACCTTTCGTTGAGGAATCGACGCGCTCCGCAACCGCCCGGGTCGTCCTGGACAACAGCGACGGACGCTGGATGCCGGGAACGTTTGTGACGGGATTCATCAGCACGACGGAAGACGAACTGGCCGTCGTTGTCCCTCGTAACGCCGTTCAGAACATCGAGGGGCGTGACGTGGTATTTGTCGAGCGCGAAGGCGACATCGAGATGACGCCCGTCACTGTGGGCCGCACGGACCGCACGAACGCTGAGATCCTGGCTGGTCTGGAACCGGGTACGCCCTATGTTACGGACGGAGCGTTCCAGCTCAAGGCGACACTCATCACGAGCAGTCTTGGTTCTCACTCCGGTCACGGCCACTGATGGAGGCAATACAATGATCGATAAAATCACTGAAGCCGCCCTGAAGGTTCCGGGCTTAGTGTTGATCGCCGTCCTCATCATTCTTGGGGTAGGCGTATATAAGTACCAGCGCATGCCGGTGGACGCGTTTCCGGATATCTCACCCATCATGGTGCCCGTGTTCGCCGAAGGCCATGGCATGGCGCCGGAAGAGATCGAACGCCTCATCACCTATCCCATCGAATCGGCGATGAACGGCCTGCCCGATATCACGCAGATCAAGTCAACGTCTGCTTTCGGAATGGCCGTGGTTTATGTCTATTTTAAGGACAGCACCAACATCTATTTTGCCCGGCAACTCGTCGGAGAGCGGCTGGCCAGTGTCATGGCGGAGCTGCCGGAAAC
This sequence comes from Nitrospiraceae bacterium, assembly GCA_011682535.1. Lineage (GTDB taxonomy): Bacteria > Hydrogenedentota > Hydrogenedentia > Hydrogenedentales > SLHB01 > JAACEL01. The sequence continues at coordinate 4,497 of JAACEL010000335.1, forward strand.
CGATGAGCCGCCAAGCCTCGGGCCGATCTCCACGGGCCTCGGACAGGTATTCCTGTACTACCTGGAAGCCGATCCCGACGTTGTGGACACCGGAGGCAAGCCGGTCGATACGTGGCTGCGTGAATTGAACGACTGGGTTGTGAAGTTCCAGTTGCAGACGGTGCCCGGGGTAACCGATATCCTGTCCATCGGCGGCCACGTACTGCAGTACCAGATCCGGGTCAACCCGAACGCGCTCTGGAAGTATGAATTGACACTGGAAGACCTGGTCGAGGCCGTCACCGCGAACAACCGAAACGTCGGCGGACAATTCCTTGTTCTGGGTTCTGAGGAACACCTGGTGCGCGGCGTCGGCTTGGTTGAAAGCCTGGCGGACATACGCAGCATCGCCGTCAAGGAAGACAACGGGCGGCCCGTGCTGCTGTCCGACGTGGCGCAAGTCGACTACGGCAACGAGATTCGCCGTGGCGTGGTCACACGCAATGGCGAGACTGAAGTCGTTTCAGGCATGGTGCTGAAGCTCTTTGGGGAGAACACGTCGCAGGTCATAGCCCGGCTCTACAAGAAAGTAGATGAAGTAAAGAAGGCTCTCCCCGAAGGCGTGAAGCTCATCCCCTATTACGAGCAGGCCGAACTAGTGCAGAATGCGACGTGGACCGTAAAGAAGTCCTTGCTGATCGGAAGCCTGCTGGTCGTGATCACGCTGTGCGTGTTTCTGGGCAATCTCCGCACAGCCTTTATCGTGGCGCTTTCGCTGCCCATCTGTGCGTTGATCGCGGTTATGTGCATGGGCATGCAGGGTATCTCCGCCAACCTGATGTCCCTGGGTGGCATTGCAATCGCCATCGGCATGCTTGGCGACGGTGCGATTGTTATGGTGGAAAATCTCTTCCGGCACCTTGGCGAAAAGCATGGTCAGGACGAGCAAAAGGCCATGATCATTCGTGACGCGGCCAAGGAGGTGAACCGTCCGATTGTGTTCTCAATCGCGATCATCATCGTCGTCTTCCTCCCGCTGTTCACGCTGGAGGGTGTGGAAGGCAAGATGTTCTCGCCGATGGCGTTCACCATTGCCTTTGCGTTGCTGGGCTCGCTCCTGGTGGCTGTTATCGTGGCGCCCGTGCTCTCACTTTTCCTGCTCAAACAGGCGCCACACAAGGAATCGGCGCTCGTGCGTGTTCTCAAGGCCCTCTACCGCCCCATGCTAGCGGCAGCGTTGCGCTCCAAATACGCCGTCATGGGGGTGGCAGCCGCGGGCCTAATCGCAAGCCTGGCGCTGGTGCCCCAGTTGGGAACCGAATTCATCCCCACGCTTGAGGAAGGGTCCATCCTGATCGGCGTAACGATGGCGCCCTCCATCTCCCTCGAGACGGGCACGGA
>JAACEL010000336.1 GCA_011682535.1 Nitrospiraceae bacterium
GTTGTTGTCCTTGACAGCCTCTTTGGACGAGCGAATTCTTAAGACAGCAGACCTGGTTCTGGAAAGTGAGCAGACAGGCCTATGGCCTATCCAATCCAAAATCTTGGCCTCTGCCGACGATCGGTTCGAGCCCCAGTTTGTTTAGGACAGCAGTGATACCGAGAGTGACTTGTAGCCCGAGCGGACAGTGTCCGAGCACTTGACGGTTTCCCGTTCTGCGTGCTAGTCTGCTGACGATTGTCAAGGCGTATTTTTCGGTGAAACGTAGGAGACTGGCCGCTTGTACTTGTGCGCAGAGAACGGCGCTGTGGGACGCAGACCAGAGGTTCTGGTCGTTGGCGGCGGCAAGGGCGGGGTGGGCAAGAGTTGCTTCTCCGTCAACATGGCCGTCGACATCGCCCGCAAGGGCTGGCGCGTGATTCTCGTCGATGCCGACCTCAGTTGCTCTAACATCGAGACGATCCTTGGCACCAACAGCGGGCGTAGTCTGGACGACTTCTTTCACCAGAAAGGGGGCAAAGACATCCAGTCCGTCGTCTGCGAGACGCCCTACGAGAACTTGCGCGTCATCCCTGGAACCACCGGCCTGCTCGACGTCGCCAACCCCAAGTACCAGCAGAAAGCGGTTTTCATCCGCCAACTGCGCAAGCTGGACGCCGATCTGGTGATCGTCGACCTCGATGCCGGGGCCCACTTCAACACGCTCGACTTCTTCCTGATGACCGACACCAACGGCGTGCTCATCATCACGCCCGAGAAAACGAGCATCGACAACGCGTTCAAGTTCATGCGCGCGGCACTGTTCCGGCGGATCGAGCGCTTCTACCGTTCGCCCGAGGTGGCCCTGCTGCTCAAGCGCAACCAGACGATCGAAGACTTCATCGAGTGTGTCCGCAAGGCCGAAGCCTTCGGGGGCGAGGCGAAGGACGAGATCTGCGGCGAGGTGGTCGCGCTGGCACGGTCGATCCACCCGCGCATCGTCGTCAACAAGGCCCATAACGCCTACGAAGCCCAGATCGCCTCCAACATCCTCGCGAAGTACGCCCGCCAATACCTGCGCATCGAGCCGCAGAACCTGGGGTTCATGCCCTTTGATAAACACGTGTCGGAAACGGTAAACTCCGGTATGCCCTTTGTGGTCAGCAGACCGAAACTGAAGATCTCGATGTGCATCGGCGACATCGCAAACCGGCTCGGATACGTCTAGCCCGGATATGTCACTGGGTTTCGTGTCGAGACACGTCGGGTTCGGCGGGCAAGGCAAGTGACTGAGATGGTGTGAGATTCGCACGCGCAGCAGAAAGCCGGTGAGATATCCGGGCTAGCGAGAGCCATGGGAAACGACGACAAGCCCCAGAAGAAACCGCTTAATCTGAACGCTGACATCCCCGGAGGCACCGGTGATCCCGATACCTTCGCCGAACTCGATCGGGCCTCGAAGAGGGGCGGCCTGTTGGGCCGGATGAACGCCGCCTTTCACGACGCCCTGCAAAGCGGCCGGGGGGGCGAAGAAGGCGCCGACATCCGCCAAGCCCCACCCAGGGCCACCGCCGACGACCTTGCCATTCGCCGCGCCAAGCACACGTCGCCCCGCAAGATGGTCGTGCCCGAGGGCGTCGTCATCGCCGGGTCCATGAGCAGCGGCTCCGAGACCGAGATCTCCGGGAGAGTCGAGGGCGACGTCATCGTCGACGGACGCCTCTACCTGGGCCCGACGGCCCTCATCACCGGCAATGTGCGCGCCACGTCGTGCAAGGTCGAAGGACTGATCGAAGGCAAGATCGAGTGCTCGCAGGAAATCGACCTGGGCCCCCATGGCCGTCTCAACGCCGATGCCATGGCCGGCAAGAAGATCACCGTGGCGGGGCAAGTCTTCGGCAGCATCACCGCGGGCGGCCTGTTGCGCTTGGTCGCCAGTGGCCGCATCGACGGCGACGTTCACGCGAAGCGCCTCGTCATCGAAGAAGGCGCTTCCTTCAACGGGGGGTGCACCATGCGTACCCCGGCGCAGCGTCAGGGAGCCTGACGGCAATCCTGCATGGCTGTGAGCGCTGGTCAACGAGGTATCCGTGCTGACGAACGAGATCACATGGCGCATTCTCGCGGCGGCCGCCTGCCTGCTACTCCTCTTCTTCTCCCCGGCTGAGGCGGCGCTCGACGACGACGCGATCCGGGTCCATGTCGAGGCGGACGCGCCCGGCGTGGGTTTGGCGGCGCGTGCCGAGGCCATGGGACGCGCCAAGACCGACATCCTGCGCCAGGTGGCAGAGACCGTGCTGCTGCCGCGCGACCTTTCGCTGGTGACCGGGCTGTTCGACCAGCCCGACAAGTACATCCGCTCAACACAGTTGCTCGCCTACCGCACCGAAGGCAGCCGTACCCAGGTCGAGGTCGAATGTTACGTCAAGCGCTACGACCTGCTGCGCGACCTTGCGCGTACCGTTTTACCCAGTTTGCTGCCGCCCCCCACCGTGCTCGTGCTCGTTGCCGAGCAGATCGGCGGAGACGAGGGCGGTGGCTTGGGCGAGCCAGGCATCGCCGGTCCAGCGTTTACCAAGGCCCTGCGCAAGGCGGGTCTGGATCCGGTGGACACCGCCACCGTGCGCGCCTGCTACAGCGACCTGGAACTCATAGAACGCATCGGTGGCGATCGAGACACGGCGGGCGCCTTCGCGCGTCAGGGGTTTGCGGAGGTCGTAGTGCTGGGCGAGGCCGTCTGCAAGGCCGAGGCTCCGTCCGATGGCGCGAACGTGTTCGCCAACACCGCCGACATTCGATTGCGCATCCTGCGGGGGATTGATGGAGCGCTGATCGAGGCGATCGCCCAGCAGGCGCTGGTACACAGCACCGACCCGGCCGAAGGCGGCGCTTTTGCCGTCCGCGACGCCTGCGCCAAGCTCGAATCCGACCTCATCACCTACGCCACGCTCGCCGCTGCCGGTTCAGCCACCTACGAAGGCATCACCATCACCGTCGAAGAGCCCGGAAACCGCGGCCGCTTCGATCAACTCGTCCAGGTGTTCGAAGCGTACGGCGGAGGGGGCGAGGCCGACGTGTTGTTCTACACCGATCGCCTCGCACGGTTCCGGGTCGGCTACGAGGGGTTGATGGCCCCCCTCATGGACGAAGTCACCACCCGGCAATACGGGGATCGTCCGCTGTCTATCCGCCGGGCCGTCGGCCGCAACGTCGTGCTTCGTTTTTCGGTTTCATGACGCCCCGCTGGTTGGCCGGGGGATTGACTCGTGTGCGAGCATGTACTATCCTCTAATGGCGACGCTAGCCAGGATATCTCACGGGGTTTCGTATGCGCAGCAGAAAGCCGGTGAGATATCCGGGCTGGATACGGTCCTCACAAGGATTCGACATGCCACACAACGAGCCGGAAATATCCGTCGTCATCCCCGTATTCAACGAGGCCCCCAATCTCCATAAGCTGGTTTCGCGCATTGCTGCCTCGCTTGACGAATATGGCCGGCCGTTCGAGATCATCGCGGTCGATGACGGCAGCACCGATGGGAGCGTCGAGATTCTCCGGGAGATCCAAGACTCGAACAAGCGGCTGCGCGTGGTGCTTCTGGCCCGAAATTTCGGTCAGACGCCCGCCGTTTTCGCGGGTTTCTCACACGCGCGTGGCCAGCGGATCGTGACCATCGATGCGGACCTTCAGAATCCCCCCGAGGACATTCCCAAGCTGTTGGAGAAGATTGAAGAAGGCTTCGACGTGGTCAACGGCTGGCGTGCCAACCGCCAGGACAACCTGTTCCGGCACGCGTCGTCGCGGCTGCTCAACGCCATCGTGTCGCGCGTCACACGAACCACGATCCAGGACTATGGCTGTGCCCTCAAGGCGTTCCGGCGCGAAGTGGTCGATCGGCTCCTCACGCTCACGCATCATTCGCGCTACCTGCTTGTCGAGGCGGTCAAACTCGGCGTGCGCGTCGCGGAGATCGAGGTGGCGCACAACGAGCGCACCGAGGGGAAAAGCAAGTACAGCCTGTTCGACCTCATTCGCGTGAACTTCGACATCATCACCGGCATCACCGTGGCCCCGCTCCAGTTCATCGGTCTGTTGGGCTGGCTATTCGCCTTTGGCGGGTTCGCGATGTCGGCACGGGTGGTCTATTTCAGAATCCGATACGGCGACATCAGTTACATGGGCACGATCACGGCCCTCTTCTTCATATTGGCCGGGATACAAATGGTCGCCACCGGACTCATGTGCGAGTACGTCGGACGCATTTTCATCGAGGTCCAGAACAGGCCCTACTACGTAGTCCGGGAAGTCATCGAGTAAATGGCGGGCCCGGTTCCCCAGAAGCTCTTCGAGCGGATGGCGCTCATTCGGGTCTTGGAAGAGACGCTCCTGCGCTTGTTTGCCGAAGGCAAGCTCTCCGGTACCACCCACACCAGCATTGGGCAGGAGGCCATCGCCGTCTCCGTCGGCGCGCATCTCGCCGAAGACGATGTCGTCTTCGCCTCGCATCGTTGCCACGGACACTACATCGCCTATGGCGGTCCGCCCGAGTTGCTGCTGGCCGAGGTGATGGGGCGCGACACCGGCGTGTGCGGGGGGCGCGGCGGCAGTCAGCACCTGCACTATCGGCGTTTCTTTTCCAGCGGCGTACAGGGCGGCATCGTCGGCAACGCCGTTGGCGCGGCGCTGGCCCTCAAGGAAGCCGGGGAGGACGCTATCGCCGTGGTCTTCCTGGGCGACGGTACCTTGGGCGAGGGACTCGTCTACGAATCGCTCAATTTTGCCGCGCTACGCCATTTGCCCATTCTCTTCGTGCTCGAAGACAACCGTTACGCCCAATCGACGCCGGTGGATCTGGCGATTAGTGGCAGCATGAGCGCGCGGGCCGAAGCCTTTGGCATCGAGAGCGGCGAGATCGAATCCAACGACGTCCTCGAACTGTACGACGTGTTCGCCAAGCGATTCGCGCAGGTCCGCGAACAGCGCGCCCCCTTCTTCCAAGTGGTCCACACCTACCGCCTGGCGCCGCACAGCAAAGGCGACGACCATCGTGACCCGCGGGAGATCGAAGAGCGGTGGGCTCAGGATCCGTTGGCGTTGCTGCGCAGCCGGCTTGACGAAACGGAAGCCCAAGCGCTTGAGGCACAGGCCGAGGCGTGCATCGTCGAGGCCGTCGCAGTCGCGGAAGCGGCCCCGGTGGCCTCGATGGTTCCGGCTATCGCGGCTCCGCCCGACGTAGATACGCCCACTCCCTTCCCCGCAGACTCGGACACTTTCGCCCAGTCTCTTAACCGTGCATTGCACGCCCTGCTGGACGCTGACGACCGCGCCTTCTTGATAGGGGAGGACGTCTTGGACCCCTACGGCGGTGCATTCGCCGTCGCGAAGGGTTTGTCCACTTGTTTCCCACGACAGGTGATCACGTCGCCGATCAGCGAGGCGGGGATGGTGGCCTGGGCCACCGGCGCGGCCCTCTTGGGCGCCCATCCCGTCGTCGAGATCATGTTCGGCGATTTTCTCGCATTGGCCGCCGACCAAGTGCTGAACCATGCCACGAAGTACGGGTGGGTGTGTGGGGGCGACACGGCCATCCCGTTGGTTCTTCGTGCGCCGATGGGCGGCGGGCGCGGCTATGGCCCCAGCCACAGCCAGTCCATCGAGAAAATGTTCATGGGAATGCCCGGGCTCACCGCGGTTGCGCCGCCACACCTGCTCGATCCGGGCACACTGCTGCGGCGAAGTGTCGAGGTGGGAGGCCCCGTCCTGTTCATGGAACATAAGCGGCTTTACGGGCGTGCCCTCGAAACCGTGACGGGAGGGCGCGCCGGGCACTTCTACGTTCGCGCCACGTCGTCGCGCTTCCCCACGCTACACCTCAGTCTGGTTGAATTCGACC